>NZ_JAHZQQ010000001.1 GCF_019930045.1 Streptococcus australis
CGCAAAAAAGCTGTTTGAGCTAGCTCAAACAGCTGGAAGAACACTCGCTTAATCAGAGGAATGACTTTGTTGCACTTGACTTGACAATTGGGGATTATCTTATTTTTTCTACGTATAGTAACAAAAAAAGCGCCCGATTAGGGCACTAAATAAGCGAATATCTTATTTTTTAAAGGTGTATTTAAAATCATCCTCTTCATTCTGATAAACCGTTAACGTTCCGTTTACCAATTTATATTTGAGATTGTATTGCATTACAAAGTTTCCACCACTATCTACAAGAAATTCATGAGTTTTTTCAGATAACTCGCCTTCAAATAGCACCATATCAATGGTTCCTTTTCTAACATCAATTTCAACTCCTATTTCCTTCAAGTAACCCCATTTGCTTCGTTCCTCAATGTACTCCAATGCATTTTCCATAGAATATAAATAACTTTTATCGCCTTCAAGGAGTTTTTTTGCTGCTCCTTTAAAATCAACTTTTCCTGATGTAGAAATTTTTACTTTGTTACCCTCTACTTCCACAATCATTTCGACATCTTTAATAAATTCACTAGAGATATCTAAAGTCGAGGTGAAACTTTCTTTAAAACCAGCTGTCATTTCTTTCTTCAGTTCAGGAGTAGCTGACCATTTCCCTTGAATACTATTAGGATTTTTAGTAAATAAGAAAAAGGCAAGCACAGCTAAAACTGCAACGGCGACAAGACTACATAATCCAATAATCAGCCCTTTCTTAGACTTCTTACCGGGTATTGGGGATTGTCCCATATATGGGGAATTAGTCTGGTAATTCAGTTGCCCATTGTTTGGATAACCTCCCTGCATCTGAGCATTGTTATAGGATGCGAAAGGCGCTCCTGCTTGAGCCGAATCCTGAACAGGAGCTTGTGGCTGAGTTCCACCTTGGCCAAAAGCTTGTCCTTGATGTTGAAACGGACTTGTTCCACCTTGGTATTGATTTGGAGCTGGGCTTGCACCTCCAAACGGAGATTGAATTGGATTTACCAGCATATCCTGTGTCGCTTGTGTTTCTGGACTTTCAAACTGACCAAAAACCTGTTGGATTTCCTCCTGATTGGCCGGTCGACCATGGACTCTCTCGAACTCTGCTAACCATTCTTCTTGTTTCATTACTATATCCTTCTAACCTTTACTTATTTTATTATAAAGGAAATTCATAGGAGAAGCAAATCCGACTAAAATGAGCATAAAAAATCAGCGAAAAACCCTGATTTCATGGCTCTATGATTTCTGTAGTGGGTAAAATCACCATAGGAATTATGGAGCCTATTTTATTGTAGAAAACAAGAACATCAAAAAGAGGCTGGCACAAAAGTCCTAGCCTCTCAATTGTCTTTTGATTGTCGAGCAAGACGCAGTGGTTGAGTGGGCTCTACTACGCTGATTTCATCAGCTTTTACAGCCCTACTCAACTGTGCGGAGGTGGGACGACGAAATCGAATTCTAACGAATTACCGATTTCTGTCCCACTCTCAGGGTATAACTTTTCATCAACTCTTTACAGTTGACAAAGAGCCTAAATAAGCGAATATCTTATTTTTTAAAGGAGTATTCAATTCCATAATCATTTCCATCCACGGAAACTTTCAGCGTTCCATTTTCAATTTTATACTTGAGATCGTATCGTAGGAAATGACTCTTATCTTCATCCTGAATGAATCGGTGATCTTTTTCATCCACCTCACCTTCAAAGGCTACCATTTTAAGAGTACCTTTCTTCACATCGATTTCAAGTCCCATATCCTCTAAATAGGAATTCTCACTGTTTTCCTGGATATAGTCTAAGGCATCCTCAACAGAGTAAAAATCATTGTCTCCATCATCATAGAGTTCCTTTGCAGCTCCCTTGAAATCAATCTTACCAACCACACTGATGGTCACTTTTTTCCCCTTTACCTCTACGATCATATCAATGTCTTTTATAAATTCACTTGAAATATCTGATGTAGCCGAGAAGGTGCCAGAAAAAGCAGACTTCATTGTCTTTTTCATTTCAGGAGTAGCTGACCATTTTCCTTGAATACTATTTGGATTTTTAGTAAATAAGAAAAATGCAAGTACAGATAAAACTGCAACAGCAACAAGACTACATAAACCAATAATCAGCCCTTTTTTAGACTTCTTACCTGGCATTGGAGCTTGTCCCATATATGGGGAATTAGCCTGGTAATTCAGTTGCCCATTGTTTGGATAGCCTCCCTGCATCTGAGCGTTGTTATAAGATGCAAAGGGCGCTCCTGCTTGAGCCGCCTCCTGAACAGGAGATTGTGGCTGAGTTCCACCTTGTCCAAAAGCCTGTCCTTGATGCTGATAAGGACTTGTTCCACCTTGGAATTGATTTGGAGTTGGACTTGCACCTCCAAATGGGGCTTGGCCTGTACCTCCAAACTGTGTTTGTTCTGGGACTGGTGTTGCACCTCCAAATGGCGTTTGCTCTGGAGTTGGCGCTGCTCCTCCAAACTGTGTTTGCTCTGATGCTGGTATCGAATCTCCAAATGGTGTTTGTTCTGGCGCTAGCGTTGCTCCTCCAAATGGCGTTTGCTCTGAGGCTGGCGCTGCTCCTCCAAATTTGGCTTGTTCTGGAAACGGTAAGGGACCTCCAAATTGTCCTTGATTGGAAACAGGAGCTGCTCCCTCAAATGGAGATTGAATTGGGTTTACGGGCGTATTCGGTGTCGCTTGTGTTTCAGGACATCCAAACGCACCAAAAACCTGTTGGATCTCCTCTTGATTGGCTGGTCGACCATGGGCTCTCTCAAACTCTGCTAACCATTCTTCTTGTTTCATTGCTATCTCCTTATAACCACTAATTATTTTATTATAAATTAATTTGGTTAGAGATGCAAACTCAACTAAAATGAATATAAAAAAATCAGGGAAACTCCCTGATTTGATGTTCTTTATTCTTGAACTTTTGTCGCTTGCTCGTCTTCATCGACTAGATCACTGACCTCAACCTTCACCTTGGTGACACGACCATTTTTCACCTTATCGTTTGTAAGGATCAAATGCTTCTTCATGCTGTCTACTTCAAAACTCAAGCGTTCCTTGTGACCTGGAATGCGACCAACCCCAGTTAGGTAGTAGCCTGCAATGGTATCCACATCATCACTTTCCAGCTTCACATCAAAATACTCATTAAAGTCATTTAAGGTCACAATCCCCTGCACAATATAGAGGTTAGGCTCAATTTCAAATACGTCATTTTCAGCCTTATCGGTCTCATCATCAATTTCACCGACGATTTCCTCCAGAAGGTCTTCCAAGGTTACCAGACCAGCCATTCCTCCATACTCATCGAGCAAAATGGCCATCTGATTTTGTGTATTCCGGAGCTCCTTTAAAAGATCATCCACAAAGATTGTTTCCGGTACAAAGAGCGGTTCCTGAAGAATCTTGCGAAGAGCGATGTTATCAAATCCATTCACAAAACCTTCATTAAGCAAACGTTTGGTATGGATCAGACCAATGACATTGTCCTTGTCATCATCATAGACAGGAATACGAGAAAAATTCTGTTTTAAGATACTTTCGATGATTTCTCTGGTATCATCTTGGATATCCACCATAAAGGCATCCGTACGAGGAACCATTAGCTCACGCGCCATCAGCTCATCTAGTGAAAAGACTCCTTGCAACATTTCAATCTCGTCAGCATCCAGACTCGTTTCACTCTTAGCCAGCATATAGGCAATCTCATCCCGTGACATCTCTTCGTCTGCATCATCGAATTGCATCGGGGTCAGACGACTGACCAGATTGGTTGATGCCGATAAGAGCCAGACAAAGGGGCTAACGATTTTTCCTAGTAAAATAACAATTGGAGCCGTTCGAATAGCCAAGCTATCTTTCAGATTCATGGCAATACGCTTCGGATATAACTCACCAAATACAATCGAAATATAGGTCAAAAAAACCAGTGAGAGGAAGCTAGCTATCGCACGTGCTGTCTCCGTATTTCCCATCCAAGAAGCGATTACTTTCCCAAGATTATCTGCTAGGCTTGCCCCAGACAAGATGGTAATCAAGGTAATACCAACCTGAATCGTAGATAAAAAGTGGTTGGGATTTTCCAATACCTTTAAGAGACGAATATAATTCTTATCGCCTTCCTCCGCTTTTTGCTCTACCCGAGAACGATTCAGCGATACCATCGACATCTCCGTTGCAGAGAAAAATGCATTTAATAAGGTCAATACAAATAGTAAAACAAATTGCAGTATTAAATCCTGACTGCCAGGGTCTTCCATGGATATTCTCCTCAATGTATAGTAATAATGCCCATTATATCATATTTTTTAAAATGGTGCATAGTCGCAAAAATTTCCCTCCTAAAAGAGGAGGGAAGGCCAGTTATACTCCATAACGTGTAAAATCATAAAAGAGTACATTCAGTTTTTCTACAAGTTCCAAAAGGGTCAAACTACTTGTACAAATAAATTTTTTCCCTTTTATATCCGGAATCATAAAGTTGGCAACAATGACATCATACTCAGTGTGCTCTAATTCATGAAGTTTAAAGTCATGCTTGATGACCTGTGAAAACTCAATGTTATCCGTACAATAAAATTTTAAGAAATCAATCATGGACTTAGCATGGTGGTCATCGTATCGGCTAATGATTAAGACCTTGACAGCTGTCCGTCTCCTTAATAGTTGAGGCAATAGATTTTCCCAATGTGAAAATACGGTATAAATCTGATGCTTGAGGTTTTCAGGATTTTCATGAAAGCCCATCTCTTTGAGATAGTGATACAAACCAGTTTCAACATCCTGATAAAATTTAGGGAAGAGGGTTCGATAATCCTCATTGGTATAGCTCTTAGTATCATAGAGAAGAAATTCACCAAAGATTTCACGTCGCTCCAAATAGGCAGTGTTGTGAATATGCATGATCATCTCTTCATAATTCTCAAGTTCTAAACCATAAGATTCACTCAGGTGATCAAGAAATTGAGAGGCTAAAATATAGGATTTTTTTGTAACAGCGTCTTCCTCTGTAGCGTCAATCAGACCCTGTGGAGTAAAATAAAAGCGTTTCTGCAAGAAGATAATAAAGAGTTGTTCAATGGTTTCTTCATTAAATTCTACACCCAGCTGCAAACCAAAATAACGAAGCATCTCATTGATTTTTGGGAGCTCTTGATAGAGATAAGCGTATTGTTCAAAATTATTGGCCCCTTCAATTCGATAACCTTGCTTAATCCGGTATAGGTAGACCGTCAGCATGATTTTATAGGAATGGAAGATCGAATAAGTCAGTGGGATTTCTGTCAATTTATAGAAGAAGGTGATGAAATCAATAATAACTTGCTCTCTGATATCAGGAAATGGCCATTCTAAATAATAATACCGCTCAGCAAAATACTGGGAATAGAAAAATCGAATATCGACTTCGTCCCCCACAACATTTAGAGGATTCAAGGTGATACGAATATTGTACTTTTCCTGAATAATTTGGTTGATATTTCGAATCAAGCGATAAAATGATTGCTGGCTGAGATCATACCGTCTACAAATTAAGTCACTGGAAACATCTTTATGGAAGAACAAGTATTCCAAGAGGGAGAAAGCTGTAGATTCTTTAAAGAAGTGATGGTACACCACCTCAATCCCAATCGAATCGTCATAGCTAATTTTAATACCATTTGTCGAAGATTCAATCAAAAATTCATTAAAGACCGTCCGTAAATTTGACAAATCCTCCTTTAATGACCGCTCTGTACAATCTAACATTTCAGCGAGTTCCTTCAAATGAAACCAGCGCTTCTCTCGAATTAATGTTTCTAGCAAACGCATTTGGCGTCGCTGCTTCTTGGCAAGCAATTCTATCATCTTATAGAAACTCCTTGATTTTGTATCATTACTAATTCATTATAACATATTTTCTTAAAGGAAATGTAAAAGTTTACGATTCAAGTCCTTAGCCTATCCTTTCTAAGTCTATACTCAAAAAGGAATGGTCACCCATTCCTTTTTTAATGTAGACATACTATTGTTTTACATAAAACAGCTAGATAATTTTCAAAAAATGACTCTTATTTTTTGAGTCATTCAAGTAGAGCTAAAACTTTCCGCTGTGAGAAAAGTGCCTGAAACAATTATGTTTCAGGCACTCGGAATTATTGAGACCTTAGGCTCAATAATTAGTCATGGAACTTCGACGAAGTTCGCTGACGTCCCTACTCACCTAAGGAAAGTTTTTTTAGAAGACTTTATCTTCAATTTGAAAGGAATGGTCACCCATTCCCTTCTAATTTATTCTGTTAGGATTTATTAATGATTCCAAACTCTTCTTGCTTGCGCTGCTCTTGTGTCTTTTTATGATTTTCATACAAGGCTGCGAGGAATTTCATGATTTCTTTACCAATCGAATAAACCGGAATCGCCACAATCATTCCAATTACACCATAGATGTTACTGGACAAGAGCAAAAGAACCATAATGGTAATGGGATGCACTTTCATTACGCCTCCCACAATCCGTGGATAAAGGATGTTTCCATCGATTTGTTGAACAATCAACATGAAGATGACCGCTTTGATCATCATATTGAAATCCGTGAAGGCATAGGTAACCACCATGGGAATCAAGCCAATCGTCGGTCCAATATAGGGAATAAGGTTGGCCAAGGCTGAGAAAATAGCAAAGACCAATGCATATTTCAAACCGATGATACTGTAGCCAATAAAAGCTAAGGTTCCGATAATTAAAGCATCGATAGAAATCCCACTAATATAACGAGAAACTGTTTGGTTGAGACTCACTATGAGGGAGCTAATATTCCGCCGGTCATTCTTCAGGATCGTCCGCTCTAACATTGGAAGCAACTTCTTCCCATCAATCAAGAAATAAATCAAGAATATCGGGGTCATAACCAGAATGAAGAGCGTATTGACAATTGTCGATACCACACTACCCAAACTATTGGTCACACTGTTTAAGATATTTTGTAGAATATCCACATAAGATAGATTTAGTTGCTGAATGGTCGATTGGATATTGATACTCTGAAAAGCTGGATTCTTAGATAACTTGGTCACAAAACTTTGCACTTCCCAATACAAGCCTTGGGTTGAATTAATCAAGCTTGACAACTGGTTGATCAAAATAGGCAAGATATAAACAATCCCATAAATAATCAATCCAAAAAGGGTTACCAAGGTTAAGAGAATGCCAAAAATTCGATTCAGATGAAATTTCTTTTCCAAAAATTCTACGATAGGATTGGTGATATAATACAAGAAACCAGCAATCAAAAATGGAAGAATAATGGTATTCAGAACAGATACAAATGGAGAGATGAGGCTTCCCATACTTCCCCAAATATAGAATATAATCGTTAATAATAGGACTTCACAGGTCCAGAAAAATAATTTACTTTTATGAAACATCCCTTTCCTCCTATCTGCTATTTTATCATATTTATGATAAAATAGAGAATATTTTTATAAAGGTTAAAAAGATGAAAGATAGCTTAATTGAACTGAAAGAAGTCACTCTAAGGAAAGAAGGAAAAAACCTCCTTTCCCATTTAAATTGGACCGTTAAAAAAGGGGAAACCTGGGCTATCCTTGGACTGAATGGTGCTGGTAAATCGACCCTCCTTCGTCTCTTAATGGCGGAATACTGGAAAACAGAAGGAGATGTTTCTGTGCTCGGGACGCAATTTGGGCAAGGGGGTATTCCTGAGCTCCGCAAGCGGATTGGAGTGGTTAGCTCCTTTATTTCTGAGCGCATCCCTGAATCTCTATCCCCAGAAGAAATTGTCCTCACTGGGAAATACAAGAGTAGCATCCTCTATACAACTTATGGAGAGAAAGAACTCGAAGAAGCGCGGTCCATGTTGTGTCGCATCGGTGCTACTTCTTTGATCGGGCGAAAATACAGGACCCTCTCTCAAGGTGAAAAACAGACGATTCTTATCGCCCGTAGTCTCATGGAACAACCCGATCTTCTCATCTTCGACGAGGCCTCAAGTGGGCTCGACTTATTTGCTCGGGAAGCCATCTTTCAGCTGATTCACCAGATCAAACAGATGGAAAAGGCACCGACCATTCTCTTTGTCACCCACCATGCAGAGGAAATCACCAAGTCCTTTAGTCATGTCCTTCTCCTCAAGGAGGGACAAAGTTTTGCCCAAGGACCTAAGAAAGACATTCTCACCCAAGAAACTCTATCAGACTTTTATGGGGGGAAGGTCCAGCTGATTCCTATCGGGGAAGATCGCTATTACATTCAGCCAGACCAATAATCAATAGCCTGCCAAGATACAAAATAAAGAGATTGGGACAAGCGTCACCAATCTCTTTTCTTCTATTTAGGTGGAAATTTATTTTTTATCGATTTCGAGCGTAATTGATCATATCATAAGGAAGAGTATTGGCACTTTCTTTCAAGGAATAGTTTTCCAATTCGTTGACATTTTGCCGCATACGACGTGCATACTTGGCCGAAATCAAATGCTGCTCCTCATATTCGAAAATGAGTTTTCTCTCCAGGTAATAGCCTCTTAGCATCTCATCAATATTATTGGGCTTGATCCGATTGATAACCCGCTCTACAAAGGCTCCACTGGTAATCAAAGACGTTTCACGCAGGCGTGATTCTTGAAGGAAAGAAACCAGGCTACTGCGATAAACTCCTTTTAGATTTTCCAAACTCTCGATAATAATTTCCGTATTCGCCAAATACAAGGCGGCAATCTGGTCATAATCAATCGCTTCGAGCTTGTAATTTTCTCCGTTTTTCCACGCCCGAATACCGGATCCAAAGGTCACAACCTCATGGAAAAGGAGGCGAATTAGGCGGAAGAGCACCAAGAAATAATAGGTCAGGCGTGATGAAAGATTGCGGTTGACTTTCTGCTCCATGGATCGGAGATAGCGTTGATAGACATGGTAGCTTCTATCTCGAATCTTTCCTTCTTCATAGGCTTGTTCCAAGCCATCGTTCTCGATACTGAGAATAAGGAGTTTCAGTTGCTCCCAGTCTCTTTGAGTGGCCTTATCCTCCTGATTGAGAATCATATTTTCTATCCGCCCATGATAATTATCAATAGCTGCATAGAGAGGCCCCTTCTGCTTGGTCACTGTCAACTCCTTCTCCAATAGCATGACGACATCGTTTAAGATAGCAATGTGCATCAAATGATCATTGGATTCCTCTTTGTCTTCAGAGAGCTTTGGTAGGATGAGAAGTCCAATCAGGAAACTACACAAGGTCACCCCTGCTACTAAAAACAAGAGAACTGGGTATTCTGCTTCTAGCTGCGTCGGTATCAAGAGAATGGTCGCGATGGACACCGTTCCTTTGACCCCCGAAAAGGTCAACAAGAGGGCATCTTTCAGATACTTATCAATGGATTTTTTCAATCGGAAACCACGGTACCAGTAAAATCCATACACCATCAAAAAGCGAATCAAGAATAGGAGTCCCGTCAATAAAAGAACAGTCACAATCAAGAGCAGATTGTTGTAAAAGGGAGTCCTAAGAATTGGCTCAGAAATCATCTCAAGCTCCATCCCTAAAAGGACAAAGACGGATCCGTTGAGGACAAAATTGACTGTATTCCAAACCGTATGGGTAACCGTATCGACTTTGGCTTCTAGTAGGGTAATTTTCTTAAACCGACTAGCCTTTAGGATGCCGGCCACGACAACCGCAATAATCCCTGATACATGGATCTCTTCTGCAATAAAGAAGGTTAACAAGGGAAGACTCAATTCTAAAATGAGTTCACTAGCAATATCTGTTGCCCGAACACTCAACAATAGTTTCTGAAGTCCACGGTTGACAGCCGCTGTCACAATCCCTACCGCAAAACCGCCTAAAATGGAAACCACCAAGTCCCAGCTAGCCTGTCCCAAGGAGAAGACCCCAGTGATCCAAGCAGCCAGAGCTACTCGAAAAGCCACCAAACCTGAAGCATCGTTGAGCAAGCCTTCTCCTTTTAAAATGTTGGAGACCCGTTTAGGGAAGGTAAAGCGTTCCGAAAGGGAGGCAAAGGCCACTAAATCTGTCGGACCGAGCGCTGCCCCAACTGCCATACAGGCAGCTAGTGGAATTCCTAGCCACAGGAGATGAGCCAACCAACCCAAGCTAAGGGTCGAAATAAAAATAACTGGGAAGATTAAAAAGGCGATAATGCGCCAGTGCTTGAGAATAGAAGTAATATCAGCTTCTTCTGCCTCTCGAAAGAGGAGGGGACCAATAACCAAGGCCAAAAAAAGCTCGGTATCTAAGTGATACTCCGAATTGGGTAAGAGAAAGCCTATCCCAATCCCAAGGACGATCTGGATCAAGGGCAGGGGCAAGGTCGGAATCAACTTATTGGTCGCATTGGAGACAATCAGGATCAGGGAAAAGACAATGGCGTATACAAGAATCTCCATCTCTTATCCTCCTGATCGTTGGTTACAACAGTCCTCAAAGAGTTGTTTTTGTTCTTGGATCTTTTGATCAATCTTTGTCAGATCCTTGTGCTCAATTTTCTTCTGGCAACGTTCCATTTCAAGAGAGAGTAACTTCTTCTTGATTTTGATCATCTTTTTGCTCATCCGTGCTTCATCCAAAAAGCCGACAGCACGTTCATGAGACGTTGACTCCACAAAATCGTGGCGAAGGGCTTCAATTTTATTTTTTAAAAATTCTTTATCCATGGCGGTAACTTTCTAATTTTTCGATCATCACCAAAAATGGTGGATGATTAATTTGATTGAGGGTCCGATAACTAGTAACCGTAAATTCTTGTTGGGGAAGCTGAGAGACAAAATCCAAGACAGCATCTTTTTCTAGGTCTCCACCTTCATGACCATAGTAGATCATGATCGCTATCCGGCCCCCTTTGACCAAGAGATGGCATAACTTATCGATGGCTCGGATAGTTGTTCTAGGCTGGGTAATAATCGACTTGTCTGCTGAAGGAAGATAGCCTAAATTGAAGATAGCGGCCTTGACCTGGTTTACATAGAAATCAACCTCTTCATGCCCCTTCAAAAGAAGGTGGGCATTGGCAAGACCTGCTTCTTCCAAACGCTTCTGCGTATGGACCAAGGCCTGCTCTTGAATATCAAATGCATAAACTTCTTTGGCTAGTTTCGCCAAGAAAAGCGTATCATGCCCATTACCCATAGTCGCATCAACGACGGTATCTTGATCCGTAATGACTTCCCTAAGAAAATCATGGGCCATTTCTAATGGTCGCAACATCCTACTCCTCCATTTTTCCTACTTTACAGCCTTGAACACTTCCTCGACGACGCATTTCTGTTTCAATAGCATTCAGGACTTCCCACTTATTGAGACTCCACATTGGGCCTATCAGCATCTCTCGCGGAGCATCTCCTGTAATCCGGTGGATGACAATTTCCTTGGGAATAATTTCCAGTTGGTCACAGATGACCGACACGTATTCCTCCTGGCTCATCAATTGCAACCGCCCTTCATGATAGTCCCGTTGCATCCGAGTGTTGGTCATCAGGTGGAGCAGGTGTAACTTAATACCATGAATATCATTGTCCGTCACACAACGACGGACATTTTCTACCATCATCTCATGCGTCTCCCCTGGAAGACCGTTGATCAAATGCGAAACAATCTCAGCCTTGGGAACCTGATGACGAATCCGCTTGACCGTTTCTACATAGAGCTCGTAACTATGAGCACGGTTGATCAATTCAGATGTCGCTTCATAGGTCGTCTGCAAGCCTAGCTCAATGGTCACATGCATTCGCTTTGTCAATTCTGCTAGGTAGGCTAACGTTTCATCTGGCAAGCAGTCTGGCCGTGTCCCGATATTAATCCCTACGACACCCGGCTCATTAATGGCTTGCTCATAGCGCTCCCGAATGACATCGACGGATTCATGCGTATTGGTGAAATTTTGAAAATAGACCAAATACTTTTTGACGTCGGGCCATTTGCGGTGCATAAAATCAATTTCTTTGTAAAACTGATCCCGAATAGGGGCATCTGGTGCTACGATGGCGTCCCCAGAGCCAGAAACTGTACAAAAAGTACAGCCCCCACGAGCAACAGTTCCATCACGATTGGGACAGTCAAAGCCCGCATCGATTGGGACTTTGAAGGTCTTTTCTCCAAATAAGGTTCGGTAATAATCATTTAAGGTCGTATAGGATTTCATACCCCTCATTATAGCAAAAAAGCAGAGTGAACTCAAAGTTGAGTCTCCTCTGCTTTCCATTTGTATTTTTTAAGATCCACACAACCGTTGGAGTTGCATTCCACCCCTTCTGCCCAGAGAAGCGTGCCTTGCTCTTCCCAATCAGGAGCCAGGCGACCAGTAGAGGTCACAACCCGGTGACAGGGATAGGAAACAGCCTGTAAAGAAGTGGCCAAGACCTTGCCGACCTGGCGGGCATGGCGAGGATAGCCAATGAGTTGGGCAATTTTACCATAGGTGGCCACACATCCCAGGGGAATCTGAGCAACGACCCTTAGGACCTTTTCTTCAAATATATCGTTCATGCTTTACTTCTGCTTACTCTTAAAGCGCCATTCAAAACGCAAACGGTCGTAATAAGGAAAGACCATTTGCAACAGACCAAATCCCAAAAGCATACTTCCTGTGACGTCTGTCGGGTAATGAACCCCAACATAGACACGTGATACAACGATGGTCACCATACAAAGAAAGAGGGCAAGCTGAGCCAGGACTTTCCCGACTTGAGAGGTCATCCGTTGCCCTACCACAATGATCAAACTACCGAAGACCAGGGTGGCTGCCAAGGAGTGGCCACTTGGGAAAGAATAGCCCCCTTCTTGAACCAAATGTTGAAGTGCTGGTCGTGGGCGTAAATAGATGTGTTTCAGGATCACCACGAGTAATCCAGTTGTAACCAAACTCCCGGTGAGGAGGATGGCCTCCGTATACCATTTCTTCCAGACAAAGAAGAGGACAATGACGCCAACCCAGGATGCAACAACGGGTGTGTTCATCAGCACTGTTACACGGGTAAAGAAGGCTGTCAAATAGGCTGGTAAATCCCCGCGAATAGCCGATTGAATCGGTTGATCGATTCCGACTAAATTTTCAGGATAAAATTTGACTACATAGCCCAGAATCATAAATAACAAAAGGGCAAAAGAGCCCTTTAAAAAATGAGATTGTTTATTTTTCATAGATTTTAAGTAGGGGCTGTACGACGGTGTATACCATCCAGAAGGTCACAGCCCAAATCAGTCCTTCTATTAGATTAAAGGGAACAACCATACTGAGAAGATACTTTTCAACTCCGACCATCTTTGCGATGTCAAAACCAACAAATTTAGCATAGAGAGGGATGGCATAATAGTAATTGACTAGGAGCATGGAAATAGTTAGACCAATGGTCCCAACTAGACTAGCAATCACAAACCGAACCTGGTTTTTCTTCTTATTCCAAATGACTGCAAATGCTAAGACAAAGACTAAGACACCAATGATATTAATCGGTAAGCCAACCAAGGTCTCAGCTCCTCGACTATTCAAAACCAACTTGAGAACAGATCGAATCAAAACCACCACAACTGAGCTCTTCAAATCTAATAGAACTAAGGCGAGTAAGATTGGGATCGTACTAAAGTCAACCTTTAAAAAATCAATCCCTATTGATAGTTGATAAAACATCAATAGAAAAGAAAGTGCAGATAAAACAGCCACTAGGGTCAGTTTACGAGTATTTGTCATCACAGGTTCCTCCAATTTTTACTAAAATTAGAAGAAGTTGGAAAGATTCCCTTAACCTTATTCTATTTCAATCGTTTTAAAGAAAACTTAAACAGTTCCTTAATACTTGACGAAAAAAGCCTTGATGCTACAAGAAAAAAGCGCAAAGACTAATTTCTTATAAAATCAACAAAATTTCCATCAAGTCCATCGTCAAAAAGAACAGGTTTGTTCCTCTCTCGTCTTCTCCCATCCAGACTATACTGTCGGTTGTGGAGTCACACCACATCAGCTTGCGCTCGCGGACTTCTTTTACGAAGATATTTTGGATTAATCTAGGCGTTGCAGTCGAAGATAATACTATCGTATATCGAGACAAGACAACGACGAGTAAGCCAAAATAGCTAGTAAAAGTCACCGCCGGTCGGGAATCACACCCTGCCCTGAAGACTCCTTTATCATATCAAAAAACACCTGCTATTGCAAGTGTTTTGTAATATCAAAAGTTACAACGAAGTCCCTGTTGTAAAGAGCCTCTTCCTACTTCAACTTGTCTCCCTCATACTGATGGACTAGCTCTAATCCAGCAAATTCCTGTTGTCTGAGGGCTTCGTAAACAATCATGCACACGGTATTGGAGACATTCAAGCTTCTGACATGCTCATCATTCATCGGAATCCGAATCGCCTTTTCAGCATGGAGTCGCATAAAATTCTCTGGTAAGCCTTTGTCCTCACGACCAAAAATGAAATAATGCTCTGCATCATCATTGTAGGCTACTTCCGAATAGGTTCGATCAGCAAATTTTGATACTAGGTGAACCTTTCCTCCAGCCGCAGCCTCCATAAATTCTTCCAAGCTATCGTAGAAGCGGACGTCTAACTTATCCCAATAATCCAATCCAGCTCGTTTCATCTTCCGATCATCAATAGGGAAGGCCATGGGACGGATGATGTGAAGAGGGGCATTGGTAGCTGCACAAGTGCGAGCGATATTGCCTGTGTTTTGGGGGATTTGAGGTTGATAGAGGACTACATGGTTTTTTGATTTGGTTTCTGTATAAGCTAATTCTTCGATATTCATCACGATCTCTTTTCCGACAAAAAAATAGCCACACTGCCCGGAGTCAAGCTCAGCAAACAGCGTGGTTACGACTTCATTAACTTAACTCACAACAGGTTTGAGGTAAATCAATGAGGTTACTGTATCAGTATACCACTTTCATCCCTCCTGTCAACTATTTCGGCCCAAAAATTTCACTTTTTTACATTCTCTTTCATGTATTGAAGAGACTCTGGCTCTTTATGCCCTATTTGCACCATTAAGAGGTGATTTTTTTTTGAAAATAGAGTAAGATAGAATCATACTTTGGAGGAAATATTCATGAAAATTATTGTAGTTGGAGGCGGTAAGGTCGGAACAGCCCTCTGTCGTTCCCTCGTCGCGGAAAATCACGATGTCATCTTGATTGAACAAGATGAAGCCGTTGTTAATCATATTACCAAACGCTACGATATCATTGGTATTGTTGGAAATGGTGCCAACTTTAAAATTCTAGAACAAGCAGATGTGGCTGACTGCGATATTTTTGTCGCCCTGACAGAGCAAGACGAAGTCAATATGGTATCTGCCGTTTTGGCTAAGAAAATGGGAGCCAAAGAGACCGTTGTCCGCGTCCGGAATCCAGAATACTCAAATTCTTATTTCAAAGAAAAAAATATTCTTGGCTTCTCTCTAGTCGTCAATCCTGAGCTTCTAGCAGCTCGCTACATTGCTAACAGTATTGACTTTCCAAACGCCTTGTCTGTTGAGCATTTTGCTAGTGGACGGGTCGCTTTTATGGAATTTATAATCAAAGAGGAAAGCCCTCTCTGTCAGATGACCCTTTCTCAATTCAGGAAGAAATATGGAAACATTATTATCTGTGCTATCGAACGACAAGGACAGTTAACTATTCCAGATGGGGACTTCACTTTACAAGCCTTTGATAAGATTTTTATGACGGGAAATCGAGTGGAAATTGTGAATTTCCACAATAGCATTCGTCCTCAGGTTGTTAAAAGTCTCCTCCTCATTGGTGCTGGTAAGATTTCCTACTATCTTCTGAATATTCTTAGTAATAATAAACGAAAAATCGACTTAAAAGTGATTGAAATCGATCAAAAACGAGCAGAATGGTTTAGTCAAGAATTCCCTGACCTCTATGTCATCCAAGGCGACGGGACATCAAAAGATATCCTAATGGAGGAACGCGCAGGTAACTTTGATGCCGTGGCAACCTTAACGGGCGTCGATGAAGAAAACATTATCTCTTCCATGTTCCTAAATAGTATTGGTGTACAAAAGAATATTACCAAGGTCAATCGAACCAGCTTACTTGAAATCATTGATCGTCAAGATTTTTCAAGTATTGTGACACCCAAAGGAATCGCAGTTGATACGATCATGCATTTCATCCGCGGACGCTACAATGCCCGTTATTCGAATCTTGAAGCCTTGCACCACGTTGCCAATGGTCAAATTGAAACCCTTCAATTCCAGATTCGAGAAGAAAATAAGATGACTGGCAAGCCTTTGGCTCAATTGAAATTGAAAAAAGGTGTTCTGATAGCGGCCATTATCCGAAATGGGAAAGCCATTTTCCCAACTGGGGATGATCACCTCTTGATTGGGGACCGAATTATCGTTACCACCTTAATCAGCAATATCACGAAAATCTATGATTTGATAGAGGGGTAAGCCATGAATAAAAGTATGATTCGCTACCTTTTAGCAAAACTCCTTTTGATTGAAGCCATGTTGCTTTGTGTTCCGATTGTCGTTGCACTCCTCAATCTAAAGAATGATTTTGTTGTGAAAGATAGTCCGGCTGTCTTTATCTCTCTATTTGCAACCATTGCCATCCTCCTCATCCTTGGAGGAATTGGTACCTTATTCAAGCCCAAAGATTTTCACATCTACGCCAAAGAAGGCGTTCTCATTGTAGCTTTGTGTTGGATCCTCTGGTCCTTCTTCGGTGCTCTCCCCTTTGTCTTCTCAGGACAAATTCCAAACATCATTGATGCATTTTTCGAGGTTAGCTCTGGCTTCACAACCACAGGGGCTACCATTTTAAATGACGTCTCTGTCCTTAGCCCTTCTCTTCTCTTCTGGCGTAGTTTTACCCACTTAATCGGAGGGATGGGGGTGCTGGTTTTTGCCCTAGCGATTATGGACAATAATAAGAACAGCCACCTCGAAGTGATGAAGGCAGAAGTTCCTGGCCCGGTATTTGGTAAAATTGTATCCAAACTCAAGAATACAGCTCAAATCCTTTACTATCTCTATCTGGCCCTCTTCTTCCTCTTCGTCATTATCTACTTCTGTGCTGGCATGCCCCTGTATGATAGTTTTATCATTGCCATGGGGACAGCCGGAACTGGTGGTTTCACCGTCTTTAACGATGGAATTGCCCACTACCATTCGACTCTCATCACTTATTTGGTCAGTTTCGGAGTCTTGGTCTTTGGGGTTAACTTTAACCTTTACTACTACATCATGCTTCGCAAGTTCAAAGCCTTTTTCGGCGATGAAGAACTTCGTACCTATTTAATGATTGTCGGTGTCTCTTCCCTACTGATTGCCTGCAACATTTTTCACCTCTATCACAATTTTGCAGATAGTTTCGAAATGTCCTTTTTCCAAGTGTCCAACGTCATTACCACGACTGGATTTGGTTTTGGCAACACTGTTGATTGGCCGGTCTTTTCTCAGTTCCTCCTCCTCATGCTCATGGTGGTTGGTGGATCGGCTGGCTCAACTGCAGGGGGGCTGAAAGTCATTCGTTTCTTAATTCTAGCTCGAATCGGGAAGAATCAAATTCGTTCGACCCTCTCACCCAATCGGGTGATGACCCTGCATGTGAATGGCACAGCCTTGGATAAGGATACCCAGCACAAAATCTTAAAATACTTCGTAGTCTATACCTTGATTATGATCTCTCTCATTGCGATTGTCAGCTTTGATAGCAATAATTTTATGACGGTCGTCAGCGCTGTCTTTAGTTGCTTTAACAATATCGGACCGATGATTGGAACAACGGATACCTTTGCTATCTTTAGCCCAATCTCTAAGCTCTTACTATCGATCGCCATGATTGCAGGACGGTTGGAAATCTACCCTATGTTACTGCTCTTTATGCCACGCACTTGGTCAGACCGCTAAAAAAACAAAAGAGGCTGGGACAAAAGTCCTAGCCTCTTTATTGTCTTTGGATTGTCGAGCAAGACGCAGTGGTTGTGTGGGCTCTACTACGCTGATTTCATCAGCTTTTACAGCCCTACTCAACTGTGCGGAGGTGGGACGACGAAATCAAATTCTAACCAATGACCGATTTCTGTCCCACTCTCTTTTTCTTTGCTCTGAGTGAGACTTTTGATTAAAGTATGTTCGATCTTAATTTTTGCCTTTCTCTTCCTCTTCTAGGTGGCTTTTCAGACTGAAATGATCTGGAACTGGATCCACTCCCGTCGTGCTCCAGGGATGGCAACGGAGAATTCGAGCAAGCCCCATCAGAATCCCTTTTAAACCATGCCGTTCAATAGCCTGAATCATATAGTTGGAACAGGTAGGATTATAGCGACAGGAAGGCGGAAAGAGGGGCGAAAGAAAGCGTTGATAGAGACGAACAAGTCCGATTGCACATTTCTTCATTATTTTTTCGTCTTTGTCACCGCAAGAGTATGCAATTGGCTGATTTCTTTTTTATTGAGTCGGCGGTATTCACCAGGGCGAAGTCCAGAAACGTCTAGATTTCCAAATTGGGTCCGAGACAATTTATCCACCAAAAGGCCAACAGCTTCAAACATCTTCTTGACCTGGTGATTGCGCCCTTCATGGATAGTCAATTGGACAACTGAGCGATTCTTTTCTGGGTCAACTTTTAGAATTTCATAAGTTGCTGGCTTGGTTTTTTTCCCATCAATGGTCACACCACGTGTCAAAGGACGCAAGTTTTCTTTATTCGCCAATCCCTTCACACGCGCAACATAAACCTTATCAATCTCATTACGCGGATGGATCATTTCATCCGTAAAATCACCATCATTGGTCAAAATCAGGACACCTGAAGTATCCCAGTCCAAACGACCGACAGGATAAATCCGTTCCTTGACTTGCGGTAATAAATCAATAACAGTTGGTCTCCCTTTATCGTCTGATACACTGGAAATGACGCCTCTTGGTTTATTTAAGAGGTAGTAAACCTTCTCCTCATTGTATATTGGTTGACCTTCTACTTCTACCTTGTCTCCAGACTTGATCGTCGTCGCCAATTCACGGACCACTTGGCCATTTACAGTGACAAGGCCTTGCTTAATCAATTCCTCTGCTTTGCGGCGGCTTGCGACACCAGCATGAGCAATATATTTATTAATTCTCATCAATTTCCTCAGTTCTTTCTGTAAATAATTGGCTTTCTTGACCGATTAACTCAGTCTCTTCAACAATTGGTAGCTCGTCTAGATGGTTTATCCCCATGTAATCCAAAAAGTAATCTGTCGTCACATAGAGATTGGGTCTCCCAATGACTTCTTTCTTCCCATCTTCTCGAATCAACTCAAAAGAAAGTAATTTTGAAATAGCCCCACTAGAGTTCACCCCTCGAATATCATCGACTTCAATCCGAGTAATCGGCTGTTTATAGGCAATGATGGAGAGAGTTTCCAAGGCGGCACGAGAGAGACTTTGATTCATTGGTGACTTTGAATACTCACGTAACAGCTCTGCATATTGGGACTTGGTCACTAATTTATAGGTTGACGCTGTCTCTAATAAGGCCATACTAGAATCTTGATCCTGCTCATATTTCTGGGCCAATTTTTCTAAACTTTGAATCACCCCTGTGGGAGGAAGGGATAAGAGATCGGCAATCTGCCTAATTGTCAAACCATCTTCTCCTGCAACAAACAAGAGGGCCTCCATCTCTGCAATTTTACTCATTCTTTAATCCTACTAAAATAATATCTCCAAATGGTTCTTCCTGAAGAGCCTCAACTTCTTGTACTTTAATTAATTCCAAAGTCGCCAAAAAGACTGTAATCAGTTCGTTGACATCCTTGGCTTCCTCAAAAATATCTTGTAGTAAGATTCTCTTACCAGGTTGACACAAGTGACGAACAACATTCATCAGGTCTTCAATTTTATACTCGTCTCGAACAATGGTCGTATGATTTTGTCGAAATTCTTCCTTCTTTTTCGTTAACAATTTTGAAAAGGCCAAGAAAAGATCTATCGTGGTCTTGTCATGGACCAATTCAGCATCATCATAGACTAATTCCGTTTTGGGTTTTGAAAAGTACTGGGCTCTCTCCTCGTGTTGAAGGGCCATCTTTTCACCCAATAGTTTAAACTTCCGGTACTCTTCGATTTGAGACAGGAGATCCTGCTCCAAATCTTCTTCATCCGTTGCTTGCTCCGCAATTTTTGGAAGGAGACGCCGACTCTTAATCAAGGTCAATTGACTGGCCATCAGCATGTATTCACCAGCAACCTCAAGTCGCATGGCTTGAAGGGTCGTTAGATAGGCTAAGTACTGCTCGATCACCTCAATCAGAGGAACCTCATAAATATCCATTTGGTATTTTGAAACGAGGTGTAAGAGAAGATCCAAGGGACCTTCAAAATCCTTTATTTTAATATCCATTACTTATACTTTTCTAAGGTAACAAGAGTTTTTAAACCGAGCTCGCGGGCGATGCTAAACAGATCCATCCCCTGTTCTCTTTGTTTTAAAATGTATTGTTCCCGTAAGGATTGTGCCGAAAGATTCTCAAACCCTTTTTCCAATAGGAAGGACTCTAATTGACGGAAGCCCCACTGACGTGAGTAGGCCTTGCCCTTGTTATCAAATAAATAAGTCCCCGTCATCAAATCCGTCAACTCTCCTAGAAGAGCATCCGGAATACGCAAGACCCGTTTTTGCCCTTCTTTTCCTACTCGCAAAACCTGAAAATCGAGTTCAATATCAACGATTTTCAACTGAAGAATTTCACTAGGCAACAAGCCCATCTCGACAATCAATAGGGCAATCAAGCGACCTTGGGATAGTTCTGACCCTTCCCACAAGAGGGATAAGTCCAATAGTTCTTGGTCGTGGCTTTTCGGCACAGAGACTTTCGGAAGGACCAAGCGATGGTAATCCTCGATAACTTGATGTTGATAAAGATAAAACAAAAATTGGTTGACGGCTGAAAGCTTCCGTTTTTGAACAGCTGGTTTAAAATCTTTAATCGAAGCTTGATAAATTCGAAGATTGGTATCTGAGACATGGTTATGAACAGTATCCACGAACTGATCCAAATCATAAGAATAAGCCGTCTGTGAATTTTCACTCAAGTCTTTTTCTTTGATAAAACTAGCTATGTATTCTTTCATTTTTTCCTCATCTCATATTCATTTGAGAAATTGTGCATGAGGGAGTTGATGGCTTTTAAAATGGATTTTCGAGTGATGATTCCTTCAAAGACTCCATCCTCTGAAACAACCGGTAGAAAGGATTCCTCTACCAACTTATGCAAGACTTCCGTCACAGTATAGTCTTTTCCAAGGCGCTCCCCATCCGTTTTTGTCATATGAACGATGTCCATGGATGAAAAGACTTCATCAGAATAATCATGTTTCATTTGGTAAGAAAGAATATCTGTTAAAGAAATCGTCCCTACGTATTTCATTTGATCGGTCACAACAGGAACGCGAGTGTAGCTAATTTGACTCAGCACCAAGATGGCATGATCCACATTATGCGTATCAATCAAGACAGCCAAATTGCGCGCTGGAGTCAAAAAAGTCTTTTCTTCTCGGAGAATAAACTCCTCAAATTCCTTGGCGATCATCGATCAAACTCCTTTGTAAGAGGTTCATAGACCTCATGTTTCCGATTTAAAAATTCAACTCGATAGGAATCTGCATCAATTTCCACTTTAGCATAGAGGCACTCTTGAATGGGCCCCCTCGGTAAACTGACTGACCCAGGGTTCAGAAAAAGGGTACGCCCTTCCTTCCAAGCATCCGGAATATGCAGATGGCCATAGAGGCAGATATCTGCATCTTCTTCCTGGGCCCACAAATCTAACTTTTGAAAACTAAAATTAATTTGGAAAAGATGACCATGGGTTTGAATAATCCGAGTAGGACCCAATTGCGTCACCAGACGTTCAGGGTACTCCCCATAAAAGTCCATGTTCCCTTTGACAACATGAATGCCTTCCCATACAGGGTCGGTACTTTCTAACTCAGAATCCCCGTTGTGAAAAATGGCATCGACCTTTCCTTTATAGTGGTTTTTGATCTCTTCTACGATCTGACGATCTCCATGAGAATCGCTCATGACGATAATTACTTGTTCTGCCATGCTGGGAATACCTCCACTAATTTCTTCACGGCTAAAGCACGATGCGATTGTTGATTTTTCTCCTCTAGAGTTAGTTGAGCAGATGTCTTACCTGTTTCTCCTACTAAAAAGAGGGGATCATAGCCAAACCCGTTCTCACCTTTTGGTTCAAAATTGATATATCCTGGCCAATCTGCCTCCACAACAAGGCTCTCCTTACCAGGACTGGCAACCACTAAGGTTGTATGAAATTTTGCTGACCGATCCTTCAATTCAAAGACCATCGCCAACTCATGTAAGAGCTTGGCATTGTTCTCTAAGTCGGTCGCTCCCACACCTGCAAAGCGAGCAGACCAGACACCTGGTAAGCCCCCAAGGATATCGACCATGAGTCCTGAATCATCTGCCAACACCATTTTCCCTGTTAGCTGTGAAATTGTCTCAGCTTTTAGGCGAGCATTTTCTTCGAAAGTCATTCCTGTTTCAGCGACTTCTGGAAGATCTGGATAGTCATTGAGATTCTCGACTTCAAAACCCATTTGTTCAAAGATCTGACGAAACTCTTTGGTTTTTCCTTCATTCCGAGTAGCGATTAGCAAGCGATCCTTAAGACCTTCCTGGCCCAAAAAATCTGCAAGTGGAAGACCATTTTTTGGTAGATAAACAGAGAGCAATTGCTCTCCTTCTACAATGAGAAGAGCTCCTTGACGCTGCACGATTTCAATTTTGCGACCTAGTGTTTCCTCAACGATTTGAAAGAGGAAGGTCAAAAACTGCAAACTAGAGGCGTAACGAACAACCGTTACATTTAGGGGAAAGCCCAAGTCTGTGTCTCCAACTAGTGATTCTACTAAGTCAACAAGCTCAGAAGCTTCTGAAGAGACTTCACTATATTCGTTATAGTCACTCCGATCTCCCCATTCAGCTAGAAACCAATTTAAGGCATCTTTGTATTCATATATCTTTTGGTTCATAATTCTACATGCTCCACATGAACAACTTGATGCAACCAAGTCTTGGCAATCGCTGCAAAACTGGCTGCATTGGCCGTTGTATAAAACTGATGGTGGCAGTCCTCCAGTTGACGACTGCGATTAATCTCAAAGTAGTTGAGCAAGACCGAGATATCCCGGACACACTCAGCACCGCTATCAATTAATTGAACCTCTGGCCCCATGACATTTTGAATAATAGGGCGAAGGAGAGGATAATGGGTACATCCCAAAACCAGTGTATCCACTTTCCCAGCCAAAGGTTTCAAGGTTTCATAGACAACTTTTTTTGTAACACTGGACTGCAACTCATTGGATTCAACCAGAGGGACAAATTTCGGACAAGCTAAACTCTCTACTGCCATTTCTGGTGACAGGCTTTGAATTTTTTTACGATAAATATCTGAGGCGACCGTCATTGGAGTCCCAATGACTCCAATTCGTTTGCTTTTTGTCGCCTTGATCGCTGCGGAAGCTCCTGGCAAAATCACTCCTAGAACAGGAATATCCAAGGCTTCTTTCACCTCTTCCCATACAACTGCTGTCGCCGTATTACAGGCCAAAACAATCATCTTCACATTTTTCGTTAGGAGAAAACGAACCATCTCCCAAGTATAGTCACGAATTTGATCTGCTGGTCTCGGGCCATAAGGTGCTCTAGCGGAATCACCAATATAGACCACCTCTTCATGGGGGAGTTGCCGCATCAATTCGCGAACAACGGTTAACCCTCCGACACCCGAATCCAAAAAACCAATTGGTCGATTGTCCATCTGCCTTCCTTTCAAAACAAGGGACCAAGAAAAATCTTAAAGTCCCCCTACTTATTTTATTGTGTCATCTGTTTTGCTTTTATTTCTTCTTCGTATTTAAAGATGCTTTTTGTTGATTCAGAATTTGACGGTAAACTTGTTGCACCTTCGCTTCACTTGGACGTTGACCACTAGCTCCCAATAATGTACGAACCGCTTCAACATTCAAACGTGGGTTTGATGCAAATTCTTTTTCAAACTGCTTGCGAAGTAGATACATACCGGCCAACATTCCACCAAAAAAAGCAAGGATAATCAATAAAATTGTCAAAAATGTAGACATAAGTGTTTTTCTCCTAAATTCAATATTTACACATTTTCTATTATACCAAAAAGGCCCTATTTTTCAAAGTCAAAGCCATACAATGTTGCAAAGTAATCCTCTGGTTTTTCGGCCCGTCGAATGAGACGAGTTTGGCCCGATTCTTCTAATAAAATCTCCGCAGAGCGGAGCTTGGCATTGTACTGATAGCCCATGGAATAACCATGCGCTCCCGTATCATGGATGACCAAAAGATCCCCAATCTCAGAAACAGGAAATTCCCGATTCTTGGCAAACTTGTCATTATTTTCACACAAACTACCAACAATATCTACTACTTCTGTCTCTCCATCTGGACGATCGAGATTGGTAATATGGTGGTAGGCCCCGTACATAGCGGGACGGAGGAGGTTGACAGCCGAAGCATCTACTCCTAGATAGGTCCGATAAGTCTGTTTCTTATGGGTGACATGGGTGACCAATAGGCCATGTAGTGCTAGCATAAAGCGGCCTAATTCTGTATAGATTTTCACTTGATCCAAGCCTGCTGGAACTAAAATGTCCTCGTAAGCCTTACGAACACCCTCCCCAATCACAGCAATATCATTTGGTTGGTCTTCTGGTTTGTAGTTCACTCCAACCCCACCAGAGAGATTGACAAAGTCCAAGGTAACCCCTGTCTTTTCAACCACTTCTACTGCCAACTGGAATAATTGCTTAGCCAATTCTGGATAGTAATCATTGGAGACGGTATTCGAAGCTAAGAGGGCATGGATCCCAAATCGTTTGACTCCTAAATCTTTCAACTCCGTAAATGCTTGGATTAATTGCTCCTTGGTCATGCCGAACTTAGCCTCTTCAGGATGGTCCATGATATCCGTTCCCAGTTCAAACACCCCTCCTGGATTATAGCGGCAAGAGATGACCTCCGGTAGTGTCGCAACAGATTGTAGAAAGGCTACATCTTCGTAAGCATCCAAGTTGATAGTCGCTCCTAGCTGACGGGCAAAGACCATCTCTTCAGCCGGTGTATTGTTGGAAGAAAACATAATTTCTTGGCCTGTAAACCCTAATTTTTGTGCCATCAGCAATTCTACATAACTGGCACAGTCCACGCCACAGCCTTCCTCTTTGAGGATTTTTAGGATGGCTGGATTAGGGGTCGCTTTGATAGCAAAATACTCCTTAAAGCCTGGATTCCAAGAAAAGGCTTGATGGAGAGCACGAGCTGTCTGCCGGATCCCAGCTTCATCATATAGGTGAAAGGGAGTTGGATAGGTTTCCATAATTTGTTTTAATTTTTCTCTACTAATAAATGGACGTTTCATGTGAAGATTCTCTTTTCTATCAATTTTCTTTAGTATATCACAAGTTTTCAAACAAAAAAAGCCGGTTTCCCAGCTCTTTCTATTAATCGTTGCGTCCAAAAATACGTAAGATATTGATGAACAAGTTGATGAAATCAAGATAGAGTTCCAAAGCCAAAGCAACAACCCATCCATTGGTTGGCTGACCATTGGATTGTTCATAGACATAACGAATCTTTTGGTTATCCCAAGCAGTCAAACCTGCAAAGATGATAACACAAAGAATGCTAAGGACATAATCCATACCAGAGCTTTGTAAGAAGATGTTTGCAATCGAAGCAATGATAATACCAATCAAGGCCCCCATAAATGCTCGTCCCATTCCAGACAAGTCTTTTTTGGTCACACGACCAATGGCAGACATGATGAAGAACATCAAGGCACTAACGACGAAGGCTTTATAAACTGTCGCTTGAGCATAGCGTGCAATGATAAAACTCAAGGTAAAGCCATTCAGAGCTGAATAAGTTAAAAAGAGAGGCAAGGCCATGGGATTGTTTTTCACAGATTGTCTCGAAGCGACCAGGACCAAAATCAATTCAACAGCAATGGCAATATAGTAGACCCATGGAGCCTGAGTTAGAATATATATGAAGGTTTCTTGGAAAAGTGTCATCATCAAAGCTGATACAACAGCTGAGATTCCAACTCCAACTCCAACTAGAGAATAAATTTTGCTATAAAAGCTATTAAGACCACTTTGTTCGTGGATAACGGTTTGTTGATTCATCATCAATTATTCCTTTCAAACTTAAATTATTATGATTTTAACATTTTTCGATGGAAAAGTCTCCTCTTTGACCACTTTTTTCTCATTGGTTCTGAGACTTCTTTGATCGCCCAGTATTTATCGACCATGGTCACGAGGAAAGATTCTTTGTAGCGAGGTAGAGCAAGCGTCAAGCCCCACATATGTTTGAGGATGATGTCCTCTTCTTTTTTATTGAGGCTTGTTATCTTTTTGGCATTTCGGACAGCTATCCGAGGATGTACCCAGGCATGGCTCTTGTTAAATTTGACCTGCCGCCAGTCGTAGTAAAAAAGATCGTGTAAGAGAGCTCCCCTTGCTGTACTTTTGGTATCCCAGCCCATCTTCTTAGAAATGCGGTAGCTAGTGTAGCTAACGTGAATAGAAT
This sequence comes from Streptococcus australis, assembly GCF_019930045.1. Classification (GTDB taxonomy): domain Bacteria; phylum Bacillota; class Bacilli; order Lactobacillales; family Streptococcaceae; genus Streptococcus; species Streptococcus australis_D. Next base: position 26,634 of record NZ_JAHZQQ010000001.1, read on the forward strand.
GCTCCAAACGGTTGGAATGAATATGGTGGGGAATTTCCTTTAATTTTTGAAGTTTGGGATGCTGGATCAAATGTCCGACTTCAGCCATATATTCTTTGTCTTGTCGATACATGCGTATCACCTCCTCTATCTGACTAACGCACTATTCTTCGATCATAGAAAAGATCAAAATCCCTGCAGCAACAGCGACATTCAGACTCTCTGCCTGACCTGGCATGGTGATATGAACCAGCTGATCTGCCTTCTCAGCCATCTGGTCACTAATACCTTGTCCTTCATTCCCCATGACCAGTACAAAAGCAGGGACTTTCTCCACTTGCTTATAGTCAATAGAATCCTGAGACAAGGTGGTCGCATAGATGGGTAGCTGACTTTCTTCAATGGCTGTTAAGAGTTGCTCTTTAGGCAGACGGATAACAGGAAGATGAAAATGACTCCCCTGCATAGAGCGCAAGGTTTTCATATTATACAAATCTGCTGATTGATCGGTTAGAAGCACCCCGTCAAAGCCTGCTGCGTCAGCAGTCCGAATCATGGTTCCGACATTTCCTGGATCTTGAACATCCTCTAACAATAAATACCGTCCTTGAGCCAGCTGAAGATGCTGGATTGGCTGTATCTTAATTTCTGCCACGATTCCTTGAGGGCTTTTGGAATCAGCAATTTCCGCTAAAACCTCAGGACTTACGATGGTCACCTTCGCATCGACCTTGATTTTATCAACAAACTCTTCCAGAACAAAGACTTGTTCAATCGGAGCCTGATGATTGATAGCTTCTTCATAAAGATGCCAGCCTTCGATCAGGTAGGAGTCGACTCGGTATTTTTTTTGATGAAGTTTTTTAACTTTTTTGATCCCATTATTGGACTTAGAGGTTATAATATTCATAAGACTATTATACCACATTCACAGGAGGAGCTTCTCCGTCCTGAGTAGGAATTCAAGCACAAGGGGAACAAGCATGCAAAAAGTTGAAATGACGGCCCAAGGTCGAGTTCAAGGTGTTGGCTTCCGTTGGGGAGTTTATAGCCTAGCATTAGAAATTGGAGGTATTACAGGCCGGGTCTGGAACAATGATGACGGAACGGTCACTATCCTTGCCGCCTGCGAAGACAATGCCCGCATGGCCAAATTTATCCAAGAAATACGAAAAGGCCCTACTCCTTTTTCAAAGGTTTCTTATCTAGACGTCCATCTGGCAAACTTCGAACCCTACAAAGATTTTAAAATTTCAAATTAAGTCCAGAGAACTATTGTTAATTTAATAAAAAAACAGTAGAATAGAAAGGTATTATTTAAAATTAAAGGATTGTAACTCGTGAAAAAATATAAACGTTATCTACTTGCTGCTTTCAGCTTGTCTGCCCTCCTCCTCTTAACAGGATGTGTCAGCATCGACAAGACAACCAAACAACCAACTGGTTTCGTCTGGAACCTCATTGGAAAACCGATGGGGGAAGCCATCAATTTCTTTGCGACAGATCTTGGCCTTGGCTTTGGTCTAGGGATTATCCTCGTGACAGTGATTGTTCGAGTCATCATCTTCCCTCTAGGTATTTATCAATCTTGGAAGGCAACCTACCAGTCTGAGAAGATGAACTACCTCAAACCAATCTTTGCGCCGATCCAAGAACGCATCAAAAATGCGGAGACTCAAGAAGAAAAATTATTGGCCAACTCTGAATTGATGGATGCTCAAAAAGCAAATGGTGTCAGCCCATTTGGTGGTATTGGATGTCTACCTTTGTTGATTCAAATGCCTTTCTTCTCTGCCCTTTATTTTGCAGCTCAATACACTCCTGGTATTAGCAAGGACTCTTTCCTTGGCATTGGTCTCGGTTCAAAAAGTCTAGCTTTAACCTTAGTTGTTGCTGTTCTTTACTACATTCAAAGTATGCTTTCTCTCCATGGTATCGAAGATGAAAACCAAAGAGAAACTATGAAGAAAACAGCTCTCGTAAGTCCAATTATGATTGCAGTCTTCTCTTTAATGGCACCAGCTGGCGTCACTCTCTACTGGGTAGTCGGTGGTTTCGTACAGATTATTCAACAATTTGTCATCAACTACCTCATCCGTCCAAAATTGCGGAAACAAGTTGCTGAAGAATATAAAAACAACCCTCCAAAAGCTCCAGCATCCAATGGACGTCGCGTTAAAAAAGATATTACACCTACTAATCCAACCAATGCGAATCGTTCCCTTCCAACTAACGGAAACAAAAAACGAAACGCTGGAAAACAACGCAACCGTAACTAATATTAGCAAAAAAGCCGAGATGATATCTCGGCTTTTCCATTACTACAAAAAAATGAGAGTGGTTCATTCTCATATAATAATAGATACAAACTATTGTTTTACATAAAACAGTTAGATGATTATCAAAAAATGACTTTTATTTTTTAGTTATTTAAGAAGATGAAAAACTTTCCGCTGTGAGAAAAGTGCCTGAAACTATTGTGTTTCAGGCACTCGGGAGTTTTGAGAGTAAAACAGTTTGGGGAACTGTTTTAGCCTGAGCCTGGAAATTAAAGAGCGAAGGTCTCAAAACTAAGTCATGGAACTTCTTCGAAGTTCGCTGACGTCCTTACTCACCTAAGTAAAGTTTTTCAGAAGACTTTATCTTCAAAAAAAAATGAGAGTGACTCACTCTCATTTTTTATTCTGTTTTTTCAACGTTTAAGATTTTCACTTGGTAGCTTCCTGCTGGAGTTTCAATCGTCACAGTGTCCCCTGTTTTCTTACCAATTAAGGCATGACCGATTGGACTTTCATTTGAGATCTTACCAGCAAAAGCATCCGCTCCAGCTGAACCAACAATAATGTAAACATCTTCTTCGTCTTCGCCAATTTCTTGAACAGTAACTGTTTTTCCAATCGCTACTTCGTCAACAGCGACAGCATCACTATCGACAATTTCAGCGTAACGAATCTTTGTTTCTAGGCTGGAGATTTGTCCTTCAACAAAAGCCTGTTCGTCTTTAGCTGCTTCGTATTCACTGTTTTCTGAAAGGTCTCCGTAAGAACGAGCAATTTTAATCCGCTCTACAACTTCTGGACGACGAACTAATTTCAACTCTTCTAATTCAAGTTCTAATTTTTGCTTTTCAGCTAGGGTCATTGGATAGGTTTTTTCTGCCATATTTCTTTCTCTTTTCTATATATTTTTTCGAACTAAAAAGGTGTGGCATGCCACATCCTCCTTAGTTTGAGCTGCTTTCTGTTAATTTGCTATTCACGTGTTCTTCCACGTTTTTAGTGTGTTCCTCATAAGTTTTTGCAAAATAGACTTCCCCAGTCTCTACATTTGCTACAAAGTAGAGGTAGTCTGTCTTGCTTGGGTTGACGGCTGCTTCAATTGCAGATAGTCCAGGACTATCTACTGGACCAGGCATCAAACCAGTATTCTTGTAGATATTATAAGGTGATTCAATATTGGTATCAATTGTTGCGTCTTCTTTAAGAGTCGTCTTCTTGCCTAACTGGCCTTGTGCGTACAAGATGGCAATATTACTTTGAAGAGGCATGTCTTGATTCAAACGGTTATAAAAGACACTTGCAATATCCTTGCGGTCTTTATCGGTAGCGCCTTCTTTTTCAATCAAAGAAGCCAAAGTCAATGCCTCATTGACATCAATATTTTTAGCTTCCATAGTGTCATAGTAGGCTGAAAGATTTTGGTCCATCGCAGCTAACATTTGGTCCACAAGATCTTCCATTTTACTATCTTTTCCATAACCATAAGTAGCTGGGAAGAGATATCCCTCCAAGCGGTAGCGTACGCCACTTTCTTTGGACGGCAAGGTTGCTAATAACTTAGGATATTTAGCTACCATCTTTTCAATAAAGGCATCATCTTGGATGACTTTTAGGAATTCTTTTTGCGTATATGGAGTCTTGGCACCAGATTTGGAACTCGCATCCACAGAAACCACTTCCGCGATTTGATCAATCGTGTAGCCCTCAGGAATGGTAATTTTTCCTAAGACTGGTGGTTCCGGAGTTTTAGTTCCTTGCTCTTGCAATTTTTGAATAATGGTATCTAGATCCATACTCTTTTGAAGATTGAAATAACCGGATTGGAAGTTCCCATAATTCTTGAACTTGGTGTAATAGTTGAAGAACTGGCCATTCTTAATCAAGCCTTTTTTCTCCAAAATAGTCCCAATTTCACGATTGCTAGAACCAGCAGGAATTTCAACGGTTACAAACTCTGTAGCCTTGGCATCCATAGCATTTAAGTTAGATTGAACATAGGTCACTGCAAAAATTCCAGTTGCAACCATTAAGACAAAAAGAATTCCTAGAACCGTCAAGACGATTCGTTTCGCAATGGTGTTCTGCTTTTTCTTTTTCTGAACACGTTGGTCCCGATCCTTGCGCGAAACACTAGATACAGGTGTTTCTTTTTTCGAAACAGCCACAGGCTGACTTGAGCTTTCTGCTTCTCGAGTTGGCTCTTCGATTGGTAGAGGTGTTTCTTCTTGGTTCTCTTCGGCTACTTCCTGAATTGCAGGAACCTCTGCAACCTCTGGTACTTCTATTTTTTCTACTTCCTCTGGAATCTCTACGGTTTCCTGAACTTCGGACTCTTCTGATACATGCTCAGTAAGCGGTCCTTCCGTCTCGTCTTCTTTGATTTCTGGAATAGTGATTTCTTGAACAGGTAAGTCATTTTCTTTTTCAACCTGTACAATCTGTTTATTGGCTTCTTCAAGATCACGTAGAATCCGCTCTTTGAAGCTTAATAATTTTTCATTCTCTTGTTGGTTTTCAGTCAAATACTTGACCCCCCTTGTCATAATCCTTAATATTATATCTTAAAAGGGATAGAAAAGCAATAGGAACGAGGCTTGAGGGCCTTAAATCCTATTGATCACTTACTTGATGGGACCTCCCATACTAAATCGTACCAGACTTCCCCAGCATAGTTAGAGGCCGAGCGTCCTTCATTTACAAAGCCGTTCCTTTCATAATACTCAATCAAGTAATCATGACAAGTCAGGCTGATCCCTTCTCGTCCTTCTTCTAAGGCAAGATTCTTCATGGCTTCAAGTAGGGCTTTCCCAACTCCTAAGCCTTGGGCAGACGGAGAAATCGAAAGACTCGTAAGGGTAATAAAACCTCCTGGTAGATGGGACTCGTCCTTTACGTCCGCTGTAAAAGAGCGGTCCTCGACATATCTAGTTTGTGTCACTGGGCCTTCTAGATAGCCAAGAATTTGGCCATCCTTTTCAGCGACTATAAAGCTATTATTAAACGTTTCAATATATTTTGCAAGCACCGTCTTATCTATTGCCTCTTCTGGACTAAAATTTTCCAGTTCTATGGCAACAATGGCTTCTAAATCATTCATAGTTGCACGACGAATGTTCATTTTTCTTCCTTTCTATAGGGATAGGTGCCACATTAGGTGATAGCCCTCCACTCCTTCTTCCTTATCCCCTATCTCTAGTTGAAAATCATTCATTTCAAAATACGGAATCAACTCTTCCTGGCAGGTCACATGAATCCCTAACAAGGATTCTTGAGCTACAAGAGACTTGAGTGCGGCGAGTAGCAAGATACCAAAGCCTTGTTTTCTAAAGTCTGGAAGAATTTCCAACCACAATAATTTTAAAGAGGGATTCTCGAACTGCTCCTCCAACTGAATCAGGCAACTTCCAATCACTCGCCCTTCAAATTCCAAGACCAGGGTCCTGAACCCATTCAGTTCTTGCAGCTTCTCTCTTTGAAAAGAAAAATTTTGGGACGTGATCTGTTCGATCTCATCCCAATCATTTTCTTTAGCAAACCGAATCCTAACGCTTGGTTGCATGGTATCTCCTTATTGAACATTATTGGTTAAGTTCCCAAGTAAACGTTCAAATGAATATTCATAGGTCTGGATATCTCCTGCTCCCATGAAGACATAAACGGCATTATCATGATCCAAGAGTGGAGAAACGTTTTCAGCTGTAATCACACCTGATTTCTTGATAATTTTTGCTTCTAGATCTTCGACTTTGACATCCCCATGATCCACTTCGCGAGCTGATCCATAAATCTGTGCCAAGTACACCGCATCAGCCTGATTCAAAGCATCCGCAAACTCATCCAAAAGGGCAATCGTCCGAGTAAAGGTATGAGGTTGGAAGACCGCTACGATTTCCTTACTTGGGTATTTTTGACGGGCTGCATCCAAAGTGGCAATGATTTCAGTTGGATGGTGGGCAAAGTCATCAATGATGACGGTATCGTTGACAATCTTTTCTGTAAAGCGACGTTTGACCCCGCCAAAAGTTTTTAAGTGTTCCCGAACCAAATCAAGATCGAACCCAGCGATATAAAGTAACCCAACGACCGCTGTTGCATTCATGATATTGTGACGGCCAAAGGATGGGATTTGGAATTGTCCCAAATCTTCCCCACGGAAGTGAACACTAAAGGTTGATCCCGTAGTAGACCGCAAGAGATCACTGGCTACAAAATCATTGCCTTCTTCTTCAAATCCATAGTAGTAAATCGGAGCCTTGGCTGTAATCCGACGAAGCTCAGAATCTTCACCATAGATGAACAAGGCTTTGGAGATTTGTTTAGCATAATCATTGAAGGCATTAAAGACATCTTCTAGGCCAGTAAAGTAGTCAGGATGGTCAAAATCAATATTAGTGATGATTGAATACTCTGGGTGGTAAGGCATGAAGTGACGTTCGTACTCATCTGATTCAAAGACAAAGTACTTAGCACCTTTCGAACCACGACCAGTTCCATCCCCAATCAAATAGCTAGTATCTGTGATATTAGACAGAACGTGAGACAAAATCCCTGTAGTAGAGGTTTTCCCGTGAGCTCCTGCTACTCCCATGCTGACAAAATCACGCATAAATTCACCCAAGAATTCATGATAGCGTTGATAGGTATAGCCTTGAGCATCTGCATAAGCAATCTCTACGTTGTTCTCAGGTTTAAAAGCATTTCCAGCGATCAAGATTTGATCTCCAGTAAGATTTTCTTCGCTGAAAGGTAGGATGGTAATCCCTGCTTGCTCCAGACCTCTTTGGGTAAAGTAATATTTCTCTACATCAGATCCTTGTACAGTGTGTCCCATCTGATGGAGCATGAGAGCCAAGGCACTCATACCAGCTCCTTTTATTCCGATAAAATGAAATGTTTTTGACATAGTTTCTCCTCCCGCTAGTCCAGATTGGTCACATTGAGTTCTTGTTTAATGAGTCTCGTTGGAATGTTCTGTTGATCCTTGTTATAGATTTGACTCTTTTTCAAGAAATCATAATTGTTCTTTTTGGGTTTCTCTTCTTGATGGGATTCTTGAACTGGAACTTCCTCAGCCCCTTCTAAAAGGATCAATTGCTCTTGTTTCAGTCGCTCACCATATTTAATCAATTCACCAGGATTTTCTTTTTGAAAAGGAGCTGTCGGCTTCACTTTTGGCATGAAAGAAGGGGTGAATTTTTTACGATTGGGTTTTGATGCAATATCTGCTGTTAAATACGGAGCCGTCCGCTTCTTTTTCAAATCAGCACGCGCTACTTCACGAGCTTCTTCTGCGTAGCGATTCGCCGGGCTCTTTTTATCAACAGGCTCCTTGAAATCAGGAGTCATTGGTTGCCTTCTTGACTTAGGCACTTCAAATGGTTTTTGAAGGGATTTTTGTAGATTTTTTTGATAAGGTTGCTCTGCTGCCTTTCCGGTAGCAATTGGCTCCCATTCCAAATAATTTTTATCTGTATAGTCCCCAAGAATATTACTAATGAAGTCCCCATCATCATATAAATTCATATGGGGCATTTGAGTTAGCATAATTTCATCATCTGCTACTTGAGGGAAATGCTTATCCGTCATCCTATTTCTTCCTTTCGACACTTCATTAATTATAAACTATTCATTTAATTTTTCAAGTTATTCCACCGAAATACCCAAAATTTCCCGAATTTCTTCAATAGAAAGACTGGAGCGCGTTTCGGTACCATCTAATATTGTAGAAACTAAATGACGTTTGCTAGTCTGGAGCTCTTGAATTTTTTCTTCGATGGTCCCTCGAGTAATCATCCGGTAGACCTCAACATTCTTATCTTGTCCCATTCGATGGGCACGACCAATGGCTTGATCTTCTACCGCAGGGTTCCACCATAGGTCAACTAAAATAACCGTGTCAGCACCCGTCAAATTCAAGCCAACTCCACCTGCTTTCAAGGAAATGAGAAAGGCATCTCCTTGACCGGAGTTAAAGGCGTTGGTCATATCTTGGCGCTCATTAGCTGGCGTAGATCCTGTGATTTTAAACGAAGTCATCTTCAGAGCATCCAACTCTTTTTCAATGATATCCAACATGCCCCTAAATTGTGAGAAGATCAACACTCGTTGGTTTCCATCTTTGATCTGCTCTAGCAATTCTCGAAGGCTATCCAGCTTCCCACTTTCTCCAGTATAGTCCTCTAAAAAGAGGGATGGAGTATCACAAATCTGACGAAGACGCATCAAACCAGATAAGATTTCCATCTTACTGCGATTGAGTTCCTCTTCAGAAGAGCTTAGAATGCGGGCTTGCATTTGCTTCAACTGGGCTAAATAGATCGTTTTTTGATCGTCAGCTAATTCATTTTTATAGGTCATCTCAATCAAATCTGGAAGTTCTTGCAAGACTTCACTTTTTTTCCGTCTCATGATAAAGGGCTTGACGTATTGAGAAATAGTCTCTGGACTCAATTGTTTAAATTCTTTTTTACCCGGAAACAAACCAGGAAGCACAATTTGGAAAATCGACCAGAGTTCCTCTACATGGTTTTCTATTGGAGTTCCCGACAAAGCAAAGGTATGAGGAACATCGAATTTCCGTAAGTATTGAGCAATCTTGGTTTGGGAATTTTTCATGACCTGGGCTTCATCCAATATTAAGTATTGGTACTGATTTTTTTCGTATTGCTCTACGTCCTGGCGGAAAGAAGCGTAACTGGTAATCGCTACCTGAGGGTTGCTTGCAATCACCTCGTCGCGACTTGCTTTGAGGCCATAGATAACCTCCACTTTCATTTGTGGAGCAAACTTTTCGAACTCCTCTTTCCAATTATAGATTAGACTAGATGGGGCTAAAATCAAAATCTTAGAATCCGCCGTCGCAACACTTGAGAGAAAGGCAATGGTCTGGAGGGTCTTTCCAAGCCCCATATCATCTGCCAAAATCCCCCCAAAACCATAGTGATTGAGCATGGATAGCCAGCGGACTCCGACTTCCTGATAATCTCGAAGTTTAGCATTTACTTGTAGCTTACCTAATGGAAATTGCTCTGGATGAATCAAATCATGAGCCAAGTGACGAAACTCTTCAGAAAATTGGACATTGTCAGCTGACTCAAATAACTGGGAGAGCTGGAAGGCTGCAATGCGATTGGTTTGTAACTGACCTGTTTTTGTCTTCTTTGCACGAAGATTCAATAAAGTCTGACTGATCCGCTTGGTTTCTTCATCAAAGATTAGAACCTTTCCTGATTGACTGATATAATAGTCATTCTTCTCAACCAAGGCACTCATCACTTGCTCAATCTCAGAGGGATCAATGGAGTCAAATTCAAAACCAATCTCAAGGAGACGACCACTGGTTTGAATGGCAATCTTTGGCTTTTCAACCTGATACAGATCTAACAACTTATCCGAAACTTCGACCTCTCCCAGTTCTTCAAACAAGGGAAGGGTCTGCTGAAAGAAGGGATAGATCTGCTTGGGAAGGAGAGGAGCTCGTTTTGTTTGAAATTGATTGGTAAAGCCAGCTGTCAAGATGGTTTCAAAAACCAAACGTTCCTTATCAAAATTACTGGAATAAGGCAGATCCTTAAGTTCTTTCTCAGAGCGAACGATACGGTCCTCGTAGACAAAAACTAGATCCAGCAGCACTTCTCCTTGCTCCGATAAATCAAAAGCAAAGTGAGGTTGAAAATCGTGAATATAGAAGTTACTTGGTGCTTTCACCTCTCCAATTTTCTTAAATTGCTCTAAACTATAGGTCAATTTGGTCTGATCTGACAAATCAAATTGAACATGTCTCTTCTGATCACTGGATAGGGGTAAACTCTGAACAGCCTCAATCAAAATCTTTTGAAGTGGTGAGATTTGGTGAAAATGGCCATTTGCCAAAAGAAAGCGACCTTCCACCATTTTATAGGAAGCCACTTGGACCTGTAGTTCGATAAACTCCTTCATTTCCACTACTTGGAAAGAAAACAAGCCTGAATCTTCTTGGAGTTCTTGAAAGAAAACTTCCTGATAGGTATCCATCCCGACTTCAAGGGTAAAGGACGGTAGATCCATTAATAATTGTACAGCTTCTTCAAAGAAGCTCATTGGAAAGTAAAGGTGACGGCCTCCATTTGGAAAGAAGAGGGCATCATGTATCGGATCCCCCGATAATAAGCCTTCTAAAAATCGTATCAAGGCACGACTTTCAGGGTCAAAGGCTGCGTAGGAAATCGGCTCATAATAACTTTTCCCAATTGCAAAATGGGACTGTTTTCTGATAGCTTGCAAAAATGCCACAACATCCCGCACTACATAAGTTCTCTCATCCGGTCTGCGATAGATACGAAGGGTCCACAAAAACTGACCAGAATAGTCGTCTACATGACCGGTCGCTGAGAGCCCAAAACGGACCTCTTTGCTTTCAATCTTTGGCAGGACCTGATCTAAAAACAAACTTCCAAAAGATACTTTTTCCTTTGTTTCTTGGCTCTCTGTTGCGTCTTGCTCCAAACCAAGTAAGAGTTCCTTCCCTTCTTCATCATTTTTTAAAAAGGCTTCTCCCGCAGCTAAATGCACACAGAATTTCTTCTTTTGAAAAAAATCACAACTACAAAAAATTGCTTGATCATCAAGACTATACCGGAGGGAATCATTGTCAATTCTGAAATAGAGGTACTGATTCTTCATTTCCTGTAGGGATACTTTCCCGTTTTCATAGAGAAGGATTCCTTCTGAACGGATTTTCCCAGGAATTAATTTTGCCATATTTACCACCTTATGTTTATCCCTTTATTATATCATATCCCCTCTAAAATAGAAAAAAAGACAAAGAATTGTGAAGAATTCAATGCCTGATTTTACTATCACCTACTCCACTTTTCTTTTTCCATTCAAATTAAAGAAGAGGTATTCTTAGAAACTTCCCTTAGGTGAGTACGGACGTCAGCGAACTTCTATGAAGTTCCATGACTTAGTTTTGGATCCAAGGTTCCAAAACTCCCGAGTGCTAGAAACAATCTTGTTTCTAGCACTTTTCTCACGGCGGAAAGTTTCAGATCTACTTGAATGACTCCAAAAATAAAAGTCATTATTTGAAATATAGCTAGCTATTTTATGTTAAAAATGGTTTGTTTACATTCTAAAAGGAACACCAAGTGTGTTCCTTTTATTTTATTCTCTTATAGCCTTCTTTTTTGAAATTTTTGATATGTTCTGAATAGTTGGCCAGTTCTCCAAACGTTTTTTTCTCATCGTTGGCTTTATTTAAGGCTTCAACATCTAAGTCTTGGTAGACGATCTTGGTATGAATCATCAGTCCACCCTCTTTCGTCCGACTCACATCTGTTGTATAGCCCGAAATTCCTTTTTTAGGTTCAACAATTTCTTTTTTAATATATTCGAACTCAGAGTCATCTTCAATATTTACATTAAAATTATCAGCCCAAAACTCTTCAGAGATCATTTGGTTGGATCTATGTCGAATCGTCACTCGAAGAAGAATGTCTTTATCTTTTTTCTCATAGGTTTCTTCTCTTTCAACGCTGCAAGCTGTCAATCCCAGAAATACTATGAATGTGACTACAAGCAGGAGTCCTTGTTTCAAAGTTTTCATAAATACCTACTTCCGTTTCCGAGCAATCAAATGGATCGGAGTCCCTTCAAAGACAAAGGCTTTCCGAATTTGATTTTCCAAGAAACGAAGATAAGAGAAGTGCATAAGCTCCTCTTCATTGACAAAGACCACAAAGGTTGGTGGCTTGGTAGCAACCTGAGTCGCATAGAAGATTTTCAGACGTTTTCCTTTATCTGTAGGTGTCGGATTAATGGCAATGGCATCCATGATGACATCGTTCAAGACAGCTGAAGGAATGCGTGTATTTTGGCTCTCACTGATTTGCTTGATCATGTCTGGTAGCTTGTGCAAGCGTTGTTTGGTCAAAGCAGAGACAAAGATGATAGGTGCATAAGAAAGGTATTGGAACTGATCTCGAATATCATCTTCCCATTGCTTCATGGTGTGGTTATCCTTTTCAAGGGTATCCCACTTATTGACCACGATAATCATCCCTTTTCCAGCTTCATGGGCAAATCCAGCAATCCGCTTATCGTACTCGCGAATTCCTTCTTCTGCGTTCAAGACCATCAAGACCACATCCGAGCGATCAATAGCCCGCATAGCCCGCATGACAGAATATTTCTCTGTATTTTCATAGACCTTACCTGATTTTCGCATTCCGGCTGTATCAATCATGGTGTATTCTTGGCCTTCCGCATCGGTAAAATGGGTGTCAATCGCATCTCGCGTCGTTCCAGCCACAGGACTGGCAATGACGCGATCTTCCCCAAGGATAGCATTGATCAGACTAGATTTTCCGACATTTGGACGACCAATCAAGCTGAACTTGATGACATCTGGATTTTCTGGCTCTCGATCCGTCGGAAGGTTTTCAACGATGGCATCCAAGACATCCCCTGTACCAATCCCGTGTACAGATGACACTGGCAAGGGTTCTCCTAAGCCAAGAGCGTAGAAATCATAGATGTCAGTCCGCATCTCTGGATTATCCACTTTATTGACTGCTAAAATGACTGGTTTATGGGTCTTGTAGAGCATCCGAGCGACATACTCATCTGCATCGGTAATCCCTTCTTTTCCAGATACGACAAAGACAATGACGTCTGCTTCATCCATGGCAATCTCAGCTTGGTGCTTGATTTGCTCCATGAAAGGTGCGTCCACGTCATCAATCCCGCCAGTATCAATAATACTAAATTGGTGGTTGAGCCACTCTGCCGTTGCATAAATACGGTCCCGAGTAACCCCTTCGACATCCTCGACAATGGAAATCCGCTCACCGGCAATCCGGTTAAAGAGCGTTGATTTCCCGACGTTGGGACGTCCTACAATGGCAACAGTCGGTAAAGCCATGGTTCCCTCTTTTCTCTTATTTTTCTAGTTGGTGCTTCTTTAATAATTCTGCCGTAGCAGCAGGTTCTTCCTGTCCAAATTGGGCAGCCAAGCGTTGGCTCCAAGTATCCGTCGCTCGCGCTCCAGCATAGGCAGTCTGCTCCTGGTCAAAAGCCTCAATCACTTCAGGAGTCTGCTCCTGGTAACTTTCTTCGAAGACAACAGCTTCCAAAGGAAGGCGAGGCTTAACAGGATGGTTTTGGTTTGGAACCCCTAAAGCCATCCCAAAGACGGGATAGGTGTAGTCTGGTAAGTTAAATAGTTTAGCCACTTCAGCCGCTTCATACCGAACCAAGCCAATAATGACGCCTCCGTAGCCTAGACTTTCAGCAGCCAGCAAGGTATTCTGACCTGCCAAGGCCGCATCTACAGAAGTAATTAATAAATTATCTGGTCCTTCTGGATGGAATTGATCCGTATGCATCCGAACACCTTTTTCAGCTCGGTTGAGATCTCCTACAAACAGTAAGAAAACAGAGCATTGACGAATAGCTTCCTGAGGGACGAATTGATAGAGCGCCTCTTTCTTTTCCTGGCTTCTCACTAAGATAATGGAGTAAGACTGGAAGTTCTTCCAAGAGGAAGCCATTTGTCCAGCTGTTAGGATTGCTCGGAGGTCTTCTTCTTTGATGTCCTCCTCCTTAAAACGACGAACAGAAGAATGAGATTTCATCTAATCAATAACAGTATTCATCGGCGATTTTCTCCTTCTAGGCGGACTTCTTTAGCAAGGAACTTGATTCGCTCCATAACCCGTTTGGCTTGCCAAGTCTCATCTCCATTCCGAGATGTAGCAAAATGACGTTCCAAATCTTCAAAGTTGAAATTGGAGGTAAAGAAGGTTGGAAGAATCTCCTGCATCCGGTGTTGCAAAATCACTTGCAAGACTTCATCCCGAACCCACGGTGACATTTGCTCTGCCCCAATATCATCAAGGATCAAAATTTCAGCTTTCTTAACCTGATCCAGCATCTCTTTGACTTGGCCTGTGTTGATGGCATTTTTGACATCAATGACAAAGCTTGGGAAATGCAAGAGGGTTGAAGAAGCCTGCCGTTTTTCGGACAAGTCATGAGCAAGGGCTGCCATCATATAGCTTTTCCCTACTCCAAAATCTCCGTATAGAAAAATTCCTTTACGGGCTTGAGGATAGGAAGCAACAAAATTGGCTAACTCTTCAAAGGCTCCAAAACGTCCACGATCATCCAAGTCGACTTTGGCTAAGGAAGCTTCCTTCAAAGTGCTTGGCAAGTTGATTAGTTGCAAGCGTCTATTGATAGCGGCTTGTTTTTGTGCCTCAATCAACTCAGGTGTCTCCTCGTAGGAAACATCCGCATAGCCCTCATTCATGACCAATACAGGCTTATACCCTCTTGCAATATAATCCTCATCCCCGAGGACAAAGCGATTCCGTTCACTGATGTATTGGTTAAACTTGGAAATACTGCGACGGATTTCAGCATCCGACAAGGCTTCCTTTTGAATAAAGGTTGCAATCTCAGGTTCGGCGAGAATTTGAGCTACCAATTCTTCATAATTGAACTGCTGTGATCGATTCATCTGGGACATGGTTTTCCCTACGCTCTCCATTTACTCCCCTCCTTGATTTAATTTCTCGAGCAAGGCCCGTTTTTGTTGTTCCAGATCAGCCTGTTCTTCCTGGCTAGTCTGGTTGGTATAGTTAGGCTGACTCCACTTCGGAACATTGGTCTTTCCAGTCGCTGACCCACTCTTAGCTGCTTTCTCTTTTGCTTTTTGTGAATGGGAGTCTTGGCGCTGGCGGATCTTCAGGACGGCCTCCTCAGCCGTTTTAATCCCCTCATAAGCAAAATCATTCCCAACCTTTAAAGCGTATTTTTCATTAAGATTGGCAGAAGCAACCTTGTTAAAGGTCAACAACAAGATCACATTTATGACTTCATCTAAGAGGCCTAACTGCGCCAAATCAGAAATTACTTGACGTTCTGATTGGGTCACGACTGCCTTACGCGCTTTTTTAATTCCTGCTAAAAATTGACGACTGGTCTTATTTTTAGCTTCCCGAATTATGGCTTTTTCCTGCGGAGTGAACTCATCCTTACCTTTTTCTTGTGGTTGTTGGGTCAGTTTTTGTCTCATCCGTTTGGTCGAAATGATTAAATTAGCCGCTGTCTCCTTGGCCAATAGATAGGTCTCATACCAGGTCCAATTCTTCTCTTCAGTGATGGCATAGAGAACCAAGAGATCCTCCTGTTCATTTTCAAAACGGAGACCATCCCGCACCATTAATTGTTTGAAGTGCTCCAAACTGAAGGAAGATGTTTTCCTCTGAGGGGTCGAAACACCATCAATCCCAAAGATAGAGGCAAAGTTCACCTTCCGTTTCTCGCCCTCTGGTTTTTCAGGTAGCAAGTCACGAACTGCTGCTTCTCCTATTTTTTTCTCTAGCAACTTCTGATAAGCAACATTGGCAAAAAATTGATCTGCTTCTAGTGGAGGCACAAATCGGAACTGAAGTCCTTCTTCTGTTTCATAAACCTCTAATAAATTCATGGCAATCAAGCGGTCTAGACTTTCAAGAAAATGAGCGAAACCTAGATCCAAATGATTTAAAATGACAGCAATCAGCCGTTTTTCTTTCCCCTGATCATAGAGACTCAGCAGAAACGTATATAATTGACTTGCTTGAACACCTAATATTGGTCCATACAGGTGCGTAAAGGAGGCTCCTGTAGGCGCTAAATAATTATTCTTCAAGAAAGAAAATGAAGTATTGGGCTTCATCTATTTTTCCTTTTTCTTCTTCGTTCCTTTGGTAATCTGTTTTAAGAGACTTTCCAATTCACCAACATCCTTGAAACTACGATAGACGCTCGCAAACCGAACATAGGTAATTTCGTCCAACTCTGCTAACTCGTCCATGACCAGCGATCCGATATAGTCACTCTGAATCTCATTTTCACTCTGGCTACGAATCTTTTGTTCGATTCGACCCACAATTTCCTCAATTTCGTCACTCGACACGGGACGTTTCTGAGCAGATCGAATAATCCCATTAAATATTTTATCTCTAGAAAACTGTTCCCGGGTGCCATCTTTTTTCACCACAACAAGAGTCCGCTCTTCTACTCGTTCATAAGTGGTAAAGCGATGATGACATTCATCACATTCTCTTCTTCTACGAATCGTTTTCCCATCTTCTGCCTGGCGACTATCTACAACACTAGACTTGTTTCCGCCACATTTTGGACACCGCATGGACACCCTCCTTATCGTTTCTTAATACTTTATTCTATCATATTTAGGGCTAAAGTGAAAGCAAGGGAAATAAAGAAAATCCCTAGCCTCCTGAAGGCATAGGGATTTGAATCTTATGGTAAATACAAGTCAGCTGACAAACCATAATGGTCGCTG
Source organism: Streptococcus australis (assembly GCF_019930045.1). GTDB lineage: Bacteria > Bacillota > Bacilli > Lactobacillales > Streptococcaceae > Streptococcus > Streptococcus australis_D. Next base: position 43,227 of record NZ_JAHZQQ010000001.1, read on the forward strand.
ATGAGCGGCTGACTAGAGCCATCAAACACAACTTCTAGCCGTTCGATAACCCATTCTTTTGAGGTGAAAACATAATCAATCCGCAAGGGTACCTGATTATCATCCCAACCATCAATTCCTGGACCTACAGTGTAAGTCCCCTTGGTCTGACGGGCTTCAATAAAGCTATCTTGAAGAGCTAGCGGGCTCGCTAAAATGGCTTCATAACCTTCTTGACCAGCTGGATTATTAAAATCTCCGGCTAAAATTAAGGGTTTCTGCAATTGGCTAAAGCGTTCTTCTAAACGCGCCCACTCTTGTTGGAAACCTTTGTCCCACCAAGAGAGGTGGACACTGGCAACCGCAATTTCTTTCCCATCAACTTGGGTTTCTGCAATGGCAATCCGTCGTGTATGATAATCTGTTGGATCATTCACATCTGAAACCAAGAGTTCGCTTGCCTGGATTGGGGTACGTGATAGAACTGCCACACCTTCATGATAACGGTCATAGCCGATATGGTTGTAAGCCCAGGTCCAGTGATAGCTCAATCCTTCTTCTTCTAATTTTTCAACTAAACAACGAACATAGTGATCCTGATGGATCGGCTCCGCAGAAGGAGTTGGATGATATAAGTCATTAACTGGAACAACTGGACTTTCGATGGCCTGATTGATTTCTTGGAAACAAATCAGATCGTATTGCTTTTCAAGAATGTCTGTTAATAAGTCCTCAAATTTTTGTTGGGGATTTTCTTCCATCCAACTATGAGTGTTTAAAGTTAAAAATTTCATGATCCTACTCTCCTAATAGAGAATTCCCTGTATCCGATGGATACAAGGAATGACTCTCATAGATTATAATTCAACCTTGGCAACCACAGCATCTGCTGGAAGTTGACCAGTTTGTGTAAGAGTGACAGATTGAATAGCTGCAGCATTTGTGAAGACTACAACTGTTGTAGTTGCACGTCCAGCTTCACGAATAGCATCCAAATCTGCTTCTACCAATAAATCTCCCGCTGCCACTGTTTGGCCTTCTTCTACCTTCACTGTGAAAGGTTTGCCTTCCAAACTTACAGTATCAAGACCGATATGAACGAGAACTTCAAGACCTGATTCTGTTACCAAACCAAGGGCATGTTTGGTAGGGAAGACGCTTGTCACCTTACCAGCTACTGGTGAAACAATCTGACCATTTGCTGGTTCAACTGCAAATCCGTCACCCATCATTTTTTGTGAGAAGACTGGATCTTGAACTTTTTCTAATTCAATGACTTGTCCTTCAGCAACTGAGTGAACTTCTTCTGTCACCCCTTTAAAGGCAACTTCTGCTTGTTGAGCCGCTGTCTGTTGACTTGGAAGAGTTTCAGGAATCACTTCACCTGAATCTAACAAATCTTGGATATCTGATTTCAATACGTCCGCTTTTGGACCGTAAATTGCTTGGACCCCTTGTCCTTTCATGACAAGTCCCATTGCTCCTTCAGCTTTCCATTGCTCTTCTGTTCCAACTTTTTCAGCATCTTTAACAGTCACACGAAGACGAGTCATACATGCGTCCACATCGACGATGTTAGCACGTCCACCAAGAAGGTTGATGATGTTAACTGCTTGAGAAGCAGCAGCTACTTTACCTGAACCTGAAGTTTCAGACTCATCTGATCCACCTTCAGCTTGTTCGTAGTTTCCGTTACGTCCAGGAGTTGCGTAGTTAAATTTCTTGATCATGAAGTTTGCAATGAAGTACATGATCACGGCAAAGAGAACAGTTACCCAGATAAAGTTAAGGATATCTCCACCAATACCGGCTTTAATGGTCATTGGTGTACGAGTCAAGAACTCAATAGATCCGAATGAATGGACACGAAGATTGACGATATCGGCCATCGCGAAGGCTGCACCTTGCACCACTGCATAAACAAGGTAAAGAGGCATTGCCACGAACATAAACATGTACTCGATTGGTTCTGTAACCCCTGTAAGGAAGGTTGCAAGAGCAGTCGCAATCATCATCCCTTTGTATTTGTGTTTCTTATCAGGGTCTACATTACGGTAAATAGCAAGCGAGATCCCCATCAAGATACCGAATGAACCAATCATTTGTCCCACTTTGAAACGAGCAGGTGTGAAGGTATCCAACAAGTGTTGGTAAGTAGCAGGGTCAGTTCCTTTAGTGTTTCCTAAGTCTGTAATCCAAGCTAACCAAAGTGGATCTTGACCTAATACAGTTGTTCCTTTTGAGATACCTGAGATAACTTCATAGGTACCACCCAATTGTGTGTAGTTGATTGGGATGGTCAACATATGGTGAAGACCAAATGGAAGCAAGAGACGTTCCAAGGTACCAAAAGCAAATGGTGCTAAGATTGGAGCAGTTTCTTTTGAGTTGGCAATCCAAATACCAAAGTTGTTAATTCCTGTTTGGACTACTGGCCATAAGAATGACAAGGCAAGAGCCACAATGACAGAACGAAGGATAACGACAAATGGTACAAACCGTTTCCCGTTAAAGAAGGATAGGGCATCTGGTAATTTACGGTAGTTGTAGTATTTATTAAAGGCTGTCGCCCCTACAAAACCGGCAATAATCCCAACGAAAACCCCCATATTCAAGGCAGGTGATTCTAAAACACTCGTAAAGTAATCAGCAACCTTGATAGATCCGCCAAGAAGTGTATGAACTTGTGCCTTTGGATCTTTGAGCATATCTCCTGTTACACCGAACATCACACCAGTGATCCGGTTAATCAAGATAAAGGATAGACCTGCCGCAAAGGCACCACCAGCACGTTCTTTTGCCCAGCTACCACCGATAGCCAATGCAAAGAGAATATGAAGATTCCCAATGACTCCCCAACCGATTTGTTCAAGAACACCACCGGTCGTCACCAAGAAACCAAGTTCTGGATTAATCATTGCAACAGTTTTACCAAGACTGATCATCAGACCTGCCGCAGGCATAACTGCAACGACCACCATCAATGCTTTACCGAATTTTTGCCAAAATTCAAAGCTAAATAGACTTTTGAATGATTGTTTATTCATCATTCGACCTCCTTATAAATTTGAAATGCCCGTAATATAAGAAAACGTTTGCATATTTCACTTACTATTATACCACTTTTTTTCTATTTGTAAAGCCCTTACATCTATATTTTTAATTCACAAACTTTATAGATAAAGCCCTTGAAAAGCCTATCATTTAAGCAAACGTTTGCTTCTTTCACAATTTTTTTAAAAAAATTTTTTAAAAAAATTTCTTCTTTCTTCCCTTTTGACACACAAAAAATCCCTTTGAGATTGCTCATCAAAGGGAATGTTCTTATTCTTGCATTTGGTAGCCGACACCTCGGACAGTTTTGATATAGCTCTTTTGTCCTGGGAGATCTATTTTTCCACGAAGATAGCGAATATAGACATCAACGATATTGGTTTCTGCTGTACTCTCATACTTCCAGACACGCTCCAGCAATTGCTCCCGACTGAGGACATGCTTACTTCCCATCAAAGTCGCTAACAAATCATACTCACGACGTGTCAAGTCAATTACTTCCTCACCCCGATACACCATATGATTCTCGACATCAATTCGTAAATTCCGATAGGAAGTAGGAACTTTCATCTGATTACAATGTTGGTCAATAAAATCACGGCCTCTAAAAATAGCAATGATTTTCTCAACCAAATCACTGATCACGAATGGTTTGATGACATAAGACACTGCAAATCGTTGGATACTCTCCATATGCTCGGAAATTTTCTCACGACTATCTAAGACAATCAAGACTGCTGCAGGACGAATCTTGCTCAGGCGTTGGGCAAAATCTTCCCCACTCATATCTTCTAGTTCGTAATTGAGAAGAATTAAATCATATTCTGTAGCCTGCAGGAGTTTCAAGGCGATTTCCCCTTGTTCTACCAAATCAACTACATAGCCTGCTTTTTGAAGTTCTAAATCAATAAAGCGCGCTAAATTCTTTTCATTCTCTACTAGTAATATCCGCTTTGTCATAACCTACAATTATTTTTCGTCGTACCAAGAATAGTGGAAGGTACCTTCTTTGTCCTTACGTTGGTATGTGTGAGCACCAAAGTAGTCGCGTTGCGCTTGGATCAAGTTCGCTGGAAGGTCAGCTGAACGGTAGCTATCAAAGTAAGTGATGGCTGCTGAGAAGGTTGGTACTGGTACACCTGCTTGTACAGCAAGAGCTACAATGTCACGAACAGATTGTTGGTACTTAGCTGTTACATCCAAGAAGTACTCATCCAAAAGAAGGTTAGCAAGATCTGCATCACGGTTGTAAGCATCTGTGATCTTTTGCAAGAAACGAGAACGGATGATACATCCATCGCGCCAGATAGAGGCGATGTCTGCAAATGGCAAGTTCCAGTTGTTTTCTTTAGAAGCTACACGCAATTGTGCAAAACCTTGTGCATATGAGATGATTTTTGAGAAATAAAGGGCTTGGCGGATCTTTTCGATCAACTCAGCCTTGTCTCCTTCAAATTTAAAAGTAGCTGGTTTTGGAAGCACCTTGCTAGCGTGTACACGTTCTTCTTTGTAAGTGGAGATGTAACGTGCAAATACTGACTCAGTGATGAGTGACAATGGCACACCAAGGTCAAGCGCTGATTGGCTAGTCCATTTACCAGTTCCCTTGTTTCCTGCAGCATCCAAGATGTAGTCTACGATTGGTCCATCTTGACCTTCATCGTCTTTGCGTCCAAGGATATCCGCAGTGATTTCGATCAAGTAGCTGTCCAATTCGCCCTTGTTCCACTCCGTAAAGATTTCAGCCATGTCTTCTGCAGAAAGGCCAAGCAAGTGTTGCATCAAGTCATAGCTTTCTGCAATCAATTGCATATCGCCATACTCGATACCGTTGTGGACCATTTTCACGTAGTGACCTGCTCCATCAGGACCGATGTAAGTCACACATGGTTTTCCATCTTCTGGTGCTTTTGCAGAGATTTCTTCAAGAACATCAGCTACCAATTCATAAGCTTCTTTTTGTCCACCAGGCATGATAGAAGGACCTTCAAGGGCACCTTTTTCACCACCAGATACACCAGTACCGATGAAGTTGATCCCTGAGTTTGCCAACTCTTCGTTACGACGGATAGTATCTTTGTAGAACGTGTTTCCTCCGTCGATCAAGATATCGCCTTTATCCAAGTGTGGAAGAAGGGCTTGGATGGTCGCATCTGTACCAGGTCCTGCTTGAACCATGAGCATGATCCGACGTGGTTTTTCGATTGAGTTTACGAAGCTTTCGATATCATAGCTTGGCACGAAGTTCTTTTCAGGATGGCAAGCAACAACATCTTCTGTTTTTTCTTTACTACGGTTATAGATAGCAACTGTGTATCCACGAGATTCAATATTAAGGGCAAGGTTACGACCCATTACGGCCATACCAACAACACCAAAGTTTGCTTTTGTCATGTGACACTCCTCTTTATAGTTTGCCTTTATTCTACCATTTTTTGACATCAAATGAAAGTAGAAAATCATCCCCTGCCCCTTCATGTAGAAAGATAGCTCCTATCTACTTTGAAGCAAAAAACAAAAAGTGCCTGAGTTACAGTCCTCAGACACTTTCTAATGAATGACATTAATCTTCTTTTGAAGCTAACTCTTCTGCTTCAATGACCGGTTGTTCTCCTTCTTTGAGTTTGTTGACCGTCATATTAACTCCAAGAGCTCCTGCTAGCAATTGACGAATATCAAATCCAGCTCCTTGAGAGACTTGGTCGATACTTTGCATAATATCGCCCACCATCTTAGAAGCATTGCCTTCCCCGTACATGGTGATCTTATCCACCTTGGTTAATGGTTCTGCGACAGCACGCGCAATTTCAGGCAACTTGTCAACGACCATTTCAGTAATGGCTGCTTCTTGCATTTTCTTCATTGCTTCGGCCTTTTGGTCCAAACCTTTGGCTTCCGCTTCTAGTTTCAAGCGAATGGCTTCGGCCTCGGCGCGACCTTTGGCTTCAATAGCTTCGGCCTCTTGCAATTGGGCGAATTTCTCAGCTTCGGCTTGGGCTTTCCGAGCTTCGGCTTCTTTTTGTGTTTCGAAGAGTTCTGCTTCCGCCTTGCGTTGGCGTTCGATCAATTCTGCTTCTGCAGCTTGTTGACGCGCATATTTTTCAGCTTCAGCTTGTTTGCGGATGTTGGCATCCAATTCTTGCTCACGAACCTTAACTTCGCGCTCTTTGACTTCCGCTTCTTTTTCCTGTTTCATGATATTGGCTTCGGCTGCCACGCGCTCTTGTTCACGACGTTGCACTTCTGCCTCAATCCCTTTAGCGGCATCTGCTTTTGCTTGGGCAATATCTGCTTCTTGCTTGAGGGCTGCTTGTTTGAGTTTTAATTCGTTTTGTTTTTGCGCGATTTCAAGATCGGCAGCGACGCGTTTGTCGTTGGCCAATTTATCTTGTTCTGCTTCGACTTCCTTGCGTTCGCGTTCCGCTTTGGCTTTGGCAATCAAGGCATCTTTCTTGATGGTTTCAACATTTTCAATCCCGAGGTTATCGATGACTCCCCCTTCATCAGAGAAGGATTGAACCGTAAAAGCGATGACTTCCAGACCCATTTTGGCCAAGTCTGGTGCTACGTTGTCCTGCACTTTTGAGGCAAACTCTTGACGGTCATTGACCATCTTACGGAGCTCCATCTGACCGATCACTTCCCGCAAGTTTCCTTCCAAGACATCTTGGACAGAATTGGAAATATCTGTCGTATTCCAGTTCAAGAAGTTTTCTGCAGCCCGGGCAATCATTTCATCGGTTGTACCAATTTTTAATTTAACAGCTGCATCGGCACGGACGTTAATGAAGTCCAGTGTTGGGACTGCTTCTGACGTCCGAACATCTGTCGAGAATTGCTCAATATCAAGATAAGAGCGTTGTTCGACAAAGGGAATCATAAAGCCAGCTTTCCCACGCAAGTGACGTTGTTTCCGAAGACCTGTAATGACCACGACTTCGTTGGGTTTAGCGTTCACATAACCTTTAACAAGCAAAATCAAAATAATAACTGTGACTATTAGGCCGGTAATCAACCAACCTGGAATAAATAAAGTATCCATACTTTTTCTCCTTTTTAGAGGTCTACCCTCTGTTGTTTATTAATCCTAGTATATCAAAAGAAGGCCTTTCCTCAAAGAAAAGACCTGTATTTATGTCTAAATTTATCAAATGCAATCTCTAGCTTATTCTTCGTCAAACAAGCCATTTAGACCAGCGAAAGGACTGTTTTCTTCTTTCTTGATCGCTTGAGCAGCTTGGTATTCTTCTTCGGATAGGATTTTCCAATCATTGCCCTCTATAAAACCTTCTCCAGCCTCCTCTTCTGGAGTGAGAACCTTGAGAGGAATATTGAGCAGAATATTATCCGCTACACTCTCACTCAGGTCAATCTTCCCACCTTCGATTGGAAGGATCAAGTCTTCCTCAAGAGCTTCGATATCTGCCTCTGACTGTACATCCTCCGCAAATACCTCTGTTACAGGATAGCTCTCTTGAATCTCGACAGGCTCCATGCTTCGGCTAGAGGCCAAAACGATGGTATAGCTCAACTGGTAATCCAAGACATAGAGGCCTGTATCATAGGCTACTCGTCCTGCCACTGTCACATTCTTTAAATCAAGAATTTCTGGATTACGCTTTTGCAATTCCTTGAGCAAATCCAACTCTTGATCAAAGGCTAGTCCTTCAGGATTTTTACGGATTTCTTGTGTAAATAAGTTCATTCTTTTGTCCTCAAATCTTCTAGATACTACTAGTATATCATGAAGCTGTCCCTTCAACCAAGATGTCTCCTCAAAAATTTGTTATAATCATGAAAAAAGATACAGAGACTAGGCAAATTGGTGTTGTACACAAGGGTCCCACCATCTCTTGGACAAAAGAGGTTCACTTGCTAGGGCATTGAGCAATGTTAGATAGAGGAGAATTCATGAAAGAAATCGGAGCAGTTTTTCGGCAAATACGTGAAAGTCGCCACATCTCTTTAGAGGAGGCTACAGGTGGCGAATTTTCGCGCTCCATGTTATCTCGATTTGAAAGAGGGGAAAATGACCTGACGACGCAACGGTTTTTTCAGGCCCTTCAACAGATCAAAACCAGCCTCAGTGAGTTTTCCCATCTAGCTGGTATCGATCAGCACTCCTTTATTCCCAAATTGTTGAAAGAGCACTATGAAAACATGAGCTTGGAACACGACCAAGCCTTGTACCAAAGCTACCAACTAGCCTATCAGAAAGATCACAAAAAAGAAGACTTCTTAGCCAGCATTATTCTCAAGGCCAAAATACTTGGCTTATATCCTGAGGTAGAGTTGGCTGCTAGCCAAGAGGAACTAGATTTCCTCTATGACTACCTCTTCTCTGTCATGGTCTGGGGAAATTTTGAGTTAAGCCTATTTTCACTGACCTCTCCTCTTTTCTCTAGTCAGCTCTATCGACAATACACAGAGGAGTTGGTCCAACGGGAGGATTTCAAGCTTCTCCTAGATTCCTCTCGTCCTGCCATCAATTCTATTTTCCTTAATGGCTTCTTTCTCGCCATTAGTTCAAATGAATTTGAAGATGCATCTTTTTTTGACCACCTAATTAACGACCACTTTTACTCTGAGAACGAAGCCTACCTTCGGACGGTTTATCTCTATGCCAAAGGAGAATTTCTCTATCGAAAGGGAGAAAAAGAAATCGGTCTTGAAAAGATGGAACAGGCCATCCAGGTTCTCTCTATTCTGGATTGTAAGGACAGTGCCAACTACTACAAACAGGGCCTGCAAGAACTGATCAAGGAATCCTGAAAAGAGAGTGGGACAGAAATTGGTAATTCGTTAGAATTCGATTTCGTCGTCCCACCTCCGCACAGTTGAGTAGGGATGTAAAAGCTGATAAAATCAGCGTAGTAGAGCCCACTCAAACCACTGCGTCTTGCTCGACAATCCAAAGATAATTGAGAGGCTAGGACTTTTGTCCCAGCCTCTTTTTGTTGAAAATATGCAACATTTTGTTTTTCTTATTCTTGAGGTCTACAATAGGATCATCAAGCAAAGAAAGAAGGTCCCTTCCATGATGATCAAACTAAAAAGATATTTCCTTCATTTGTTTCTCAAGCATACCAGCGTCTACCTAAAAGATCAGAAACTTCTTCTCTCTGATGATGAGAAATTACAGGTCTTTAAACAGATTGTTCGATCCATCAAACAAGCTCTACCCACTGATCACGTGAAGGAGGAAGGCTTATGAAACTCTTAGCTCGTAATAAAATTTTTGCCTTACTCAGTCTTTCTCGCTTTTTGAATACCCTTGGTGCCGCCATCTACAATCTGGTTTTCGTGGTCTTTGCTGCCAGCATGCCTCAACCGAGTCTGGCGGTTGGCATTGCTAATCTCATTGTGTTTATTCCAAGCCTCTTTAGCATTTTTGTTGGCATGAAGGCTGATCATACGAAGAAAAAAGCTTACTGGTTGATCCGTATCGGCTATCTCCAAGCCATCCTCTTCATCCTTATTGCTCTCATGACCAAGATTCCAGGTTACCTAGCCTTTTCGATTGTTTGCTTCTTAAACATTGTTTCGGATTGTTTGAGCGATTATCGCGGGGGGCTACAACTTCCCATCATGAAAAAGAACATCTCTAGCGAGGATTTGATGGAGGCCTACTCCTTCAATCAACTACTTAGTATGGTCTGCTCGATTTCTGGACAAGCCCTGGGAGTTTGGCTGCTAGCCATCAGCCATCAACATTTTGCTCTGGTCGCTTCGATCAATGCCGTGACTTTTCTCCTGTCTTCCACTTGTCTCCTGATGAGAAAAAAGCAGCTGACACATGATCCCGTCATTGAGCCCCAAAATAAGAATTCTTTGGTACACGAATGCCAAGAGATGTATTCCAATGCCAAAAATATTTTTGCAGATGAGGAGGTCCACCACTTTGGCAAGTTGCTCTTCTCATTGGTTCTCATCAATGCTTTAGGGGGATCCATCTCTGGTATCTACAATTTGCAACTGCTTGACTCCCCCTTCTTTCAGTTGAGCTTTAGCCAATCCCTCTTGATCTTAGAGGCAGTGACTATTTTAAGCATGGTCTGTGCTAGTCTGACACCTCACGATTATTTTTCCAAGCAAAGCCTCCACCATATCCTTCTGTGGATAGCAGGTGGGCTGACTATGCTTGGGCTCACAAATATTCTGGTGCACTGGGATTTCCTTTCCCTTCTACTCATCACTTTCCTTGGTTATCTTGTTGCAAAAATCAACCCAAAAGTTTCCAGTCTTTTAATGAGTAAATTACCCGCTGAAAAATTAGCTTCTACCTCTAGCTTTTTGGGACTGATGGTCAGCTTTGCCATGCCCCTTGGAACAGCTCTCTTTTCTAGTCTAGCTATCTGGAGCCTTCCCCTAGCTTGGGGGACCTTTGCTATCCTTGGTTTCACTACCCTCCTCTTAACTACCAAATAAAAAAACCACCGTTTGGTGGATTGAGATTTAGGACAAAGTTATCTTTTATACAATTCTATTAACTTCTATAAAGATAAATACTTTTTATTCTTTAGAGTTATTCAATCATCTACTGAAACTTTCCGCCGTGAGAAAAGTGCTAGAAACAAGGTTGTTTCTAGCACTCGGGAGTTTTGGAACCTTAGGTACAAAACTAAGTCATGGAACTTCATAGAAGTTCGCTGACGTCCGTACTCACCTAAGGAAAGGTTCTAAGATGATTGTATCTTCAATCTGAATCCACTGTTTGGTGGATTTTTTTACATATTTTTTAATCTTTCAACCCGCTCGGCAATGGGTGGGTGGGTATAAAAGAGCTTTTGAAATCCGGATTCTTTTTTAGGATCGTTGATAAAGAGAGCACTACTTGCACTATCGACTTCTCGTTGCATAGGCACACTGTTATCCAGTTTCAAAAGAGCATTGATCATTCCTTGAGGATTCCGTGTCAATTCGACACTTGAGGCATCCGCTAGGAACTCCCGTTGACGAGAAATGGCTAACTGAACCAAAGTCGCTGCTAATGGAGCTAATACGATGGCAATCAAGGATAGGATCAGAATAATAATTTCTAAACCACTGCCCCCTTCTCGATCATCATCCCGTCTACGACCACCGCCCCACCACATCATCCGTCCTCCAATACTAGAGAGCATGGTGATGGCACTAGCAAGGGCAACTGCAATCGTAGAGATGCGGATATCGTAATTGCGAATATGGCTGACTTCGTGTCCGATGACTCCCTCTAATTCCTCACGGTTCATCACAGCCAGAAGACCTGTCGTTGCTGCAACAGCAGCATTTTGAGGATTAGACCCTGTCGCAAATGCATTCATGGAGGGATCATCTACAATATAAACTCGAGGCATAGGGATTTGAGCTACCATAGCCATATCTTGGACAATATGGTAGAGTTGAGGGGCTTGCTCTTCCGTCACCTCACGCGCCCCGTTCATCCGCATCACAACTTCGGTTGATTGGAAAATCATGCTAAAGGCATAAATCCCACCAATGATTAAAGCTAGGATGACGCCTCCAAGTGAGGATCCTAACCAGAGGTAGCCTACGGCTGCTCCGATGAGAGCCAAGAGTATGAAAAAAGCAATAAGGAGAATCCAAGTTCTCCTTTTATTGCTTGCAATTTGGTCAAAAAGCATATTAGTCTCCTAATCCGCTAAAGTCCACCTTTGGTACTGCTTTTTCTTCTTCAGGCACTTGAAGGAATTCGGCTTGTTTGAAGCCAAACATTCCAGCAATCACGTTTGTTGGGAAAGTTTCCAACTTGACATTGTAATTGCTAGTTACACTGTTGTACAATTGACGAGCATAAGAAATTTTGTTTTCTGTGTTAGTCAATTCTTCTTGCAATTGCATGAAGTTGGTGTTAGCTTTCAAGTCTGGGTAGTTTTCTGCAACCGCAAAGATACCTGCCACTTGACGTGAAAGAGCATCACTGGCTGCCATTGCTTCTGCAGGTGAAGATGCTTGCGCTACTTGTTGGCGAAGTTGAGTTACTTTTGCTAGTGTATCTCCTTCGTACTTAGCATAGCCTTTAACGGTTTCGATCAAGTTTGGAATCAAGTCATTCCGACGTTTCAATTGCACGTCAATTTGACTCCAAGCTTCACGAGTTTGCATCCGACTTTTCACTAAACCGTTGTAAACTCCTACTACCATCAACACAAGGACCACTAGGACCCCAAGAATAATCCAAATCATTTTATTGAATTCCTTTCATTTCTTTAGTACCAGTATATCAAATTTCCCTTATTTTGTGGTAAAATTATCTTATGAAACCAGAAGAATTTTATGACCGTTTAGCCGACCTCGGCTTCCCACTAACTGATCGACAAAAAGAGCAATACGAACGCTATTTCGAGCTCCTCGTGGAATGGAATGAGAAAATTAATCTCACCGCTATCACCGATAAAGATGAAGTCTATCTCAAGCATTTTTATGATTCTATCGCACCTATTTTACAAGGTTTAATCGAAAATCAACCCATCCGTCTCTTGGATATCGGCGCTGGTGCTGGCTTTCCGAGTCTACCAATGAAGATCCTATTCCCTGAGATAGATGTGACCATTATTGATTCCCTCAATAAGCGAATCAATTTCCTTCATTTACTAGCTGAAGAGTTAGGCTTGAGCGGAGTTCATTTCTACCATGGACGTGCTGAGGACTTTGCACAAGACAAGGCCTTTCGTGCCCAATTTGATATCGTAACTGCCCGCGCCGTTGCCCGCATGCAGGTCTTGTCTGAACTGACCATTCCCTATCTGAAAGTAGGGGGACAGCTTCTTGCTCTGAAGGCTAGCAATGCTCCAGAAGAGTTGGAGGAAGCCAAAAACGCCCTCAATCTGCTCTTTAGCAAGGTTGAAGACAATCTACAGTATGAATTGCCTAATGGGGATCCACGCTATATCACTCTTGTAGAAAAGAAAAAAGAAACCCCTAATAAATACCCAAGAAAAGCGGGCATGCCAAATAAGCGTCCGTTATAAGATGATACTAAAAAGAAGCTGACAGTTTGTCAGCTTCTTTTTGAATAAACTAATTTTTTTAACTCTTGCTCTAGGGTATGGTAGTGATGGCGCTCTAAATGAACTCCCTTGGTCGCCACAACCATACTTGCAAAACGGTTAGCAAAGGTTAAGGCATCCTCCACATCTAGCCCTTGCAAAGATGCCGCTAAAAAGGCTCCCAGATGACTATCTCCTGCTCCTACGGTATCACGCACTTCTGTCGGAAATCCGGCCACCTCGTAGAACCTACCATCGTATGCGATCGCTCCTTTTTCTCCCAAGGTGACGATGACTAACTGACCCGTTCTTTGGTAGAGCTTCTTAGCAGCATCAGCAATCTCTTCACAAGCTGAAAAAGCCTTGGCTTCTGCCTCATTGACATGGAGAATGGGGTGGAGATCATAGATGGCTTCCAAACGCTCCTCGGGAATCAAGAGTCCTCGAGGTCCTGGTGCAAAGATGACTTGACCTTTGATTTTTGACACAGATTGAATCAGTTCCAATCCAGTCGGCTCTTCTACTTCAAGGCCACAGAGATATATAGAGTCGTAGCTTTCCTGCTCCAGAGACTGGAGCCATTCCTTCTGAAAACTATATTCTACTCCATGATCTGATAAAAAAGTCCTTTCACCATCCGACTCAATAAAGCAATAACAACAACCATTTGCCCCGGTTACTGAGATTGGAGTCTGGATGCCCAGCCTCTTGAGTTCTGCCTTGACAAAGTCCCCGTAGACACCTGTCCCCACTGGCGAGATGAAGTCAACATTTTGACCCAAAGCATGAAGTACGGAGACGACATTAAAGGCACACCCTCCAAGAGACCAAGTCTGCTCATGGATATGGGCGTCTCCTTCCCGACTCGGTAGTCGATCCAGATAGACCATAACATCGCAAACAGTAGATCCAATCACTAAAGCTTTTGACATGGGTTTCCCCCTCCTATTCTCTATTCTCAACATGGAAAAATAACCAGCACCGGATCGTGCTGGTTAGCAACTAGTCACCCCGATAGACCGGTTGCGGTCCAAATGTTTGGGAAACCGGCATGATTTCAATGCGGTTGACATTGACATGCTTGGGCTGTTGGATGAGCCAAGCTACGGTATTGGCAATATCTTCTGGCTGAATGGCATGGGCGTCTCGATAGAGAGCCTCTACCCGTTTTTCATCCCCTTTAAAGCGAACCACCGAGAACTCGGTCCCTTCACAGAGACCTGGCTCAATATTGGTCACCCGAATCTGTTTTCCAGCCAAGTCCGCACGCAGATTTAATGAAAACTGTTTAACGAAGGCCTTGGAAGCACCATAAACATTGGCCCCTGGATAAGGCACCGTCCCAGCAGTTGACCCCATATTGATGACATAACCATCATTTCGTTCCACCATCTGTGGAAGGATTTGCCGGGTCAAATAGGTCAGACCGATAATATTGGTCTCAATCATGGTCAACCAATCTGCAAGATCTGCTTCATGAGCTGGGGCGAGGCCTAGGGCTAAGCCAGCATTATTGACCAAAACATCCACTCTCTCCCAAGCTTTTGGCAAACTGGCAAGTGCATGATCCACCTGAGAAAAATCCGTCACATCCATTTGAAGGGGATAAAAAGCTTCGCCCAGCTCTTCTTGAAGAGCCTGTAATTTTTCAATGCGCCTAGCAGCACCGATCACGCGATGCCCATCGGCAACTAAGCGGTGACAAATGGCTTGGCCAAAGCCAGCAGATGCTCCCGTTACTAAAATTGTTTCTGCCATTTTCTTACCTCCAAGGATTATAGAAGCGACCTTTGTTTACCCAAATCAGGACGAGACTCAAGACCACCATAAAGATTGACCCTAGGATAATCAAGCGATCAGGAGTGGTCATCTCCTGGTAGGTGTACCAGGTCCGTTTTTTATTTTTTCCAAAGCGACGCAGTTCCATGGCCGTAGAGATCGTTTCAATCCGCTCCAAAGAACTAAAAATCAAGGGAGAAATCATCTGAAGATTTCCCTTCACCCGTTGGACAAAGTTGGCCTTTTTGGACAACTCCAAGCCTCTGGCTTCTTGCGAGAGCTTGATAATCTGGTATTCCTCCTGCACATCTGGAATATAGCGCAAGGTCAAGCTCACTGAGTAAGCAATCTTGTAGGACACCCCAATCTGGTTGAGACTCGAAGCAAACTGACTGGGATGGGTGGTCATTAGGAAAATAAGAGCTAAAGGAATGGTACAGACATACTTCAAAGCGAGGTTGAAGAGATAAAACAACTCTTGGGCTGTAATACTATATGCCCCTAAACCATCTAGAAGAACTGTCTTTGCTCCATAGATTTCTACCCCATATTGAGGGGCAAAAAGATAGACCATCAAGACATTTAGCAGGGCAAAGACTAGGGCAAAGCTCAGAACAAAGGAGATGTCTTTCAAACGAATGCCTGATGTTGCAAATAAGGCGAGGGCACCCAGACCAATAACCAACAACAAGCGTGTATCGTAACTCAACATGGCAGCTAATGATACCAAGAGTAAGAAAAGAAGTTTGCTAGCGCCTGAAAGGCGATGCAGAAAACTGGTTCCGGCATGGTAGCCGACTAAGCGATTATTCATGACCTTCCCCCTTCTGATTCATATAAAACTGGGTCAAGGCAAGAGGATCGACACCAAGTCGATTTGCCAAGGCGAAAATAGACGTTTCTTTCAAATTAGCCCGTCTCAAAATTTCTGGTTGGGTCAAGAGCTCTGCCGGTGTCAAATCAGCCAAAACCTGCCCATCCATGACCACAACTGCCCGGTCCGAATAATCCAGCATGAGCTGCATATCATGGGTAATCATGACAATGGTATGCCCTTTTTGATGGAGTTCATCAAGGAAATCCATAATTTCCGTATAGTTTCGTTGGTCCTGACCAGCCGTCGGCTCATCGAGGACGAGAACATCTGGTCCCAAGACAAGGATAGAGGCGATGGTCACCCGCTTTTTCTGGCCATAGGACAGAGCAGAAATCGGCCACTTACGAAATTCGTAGAGACCACAGGTCTTCAAGGCTTGATGGACACGACTTTCAATCTGGTCCTCTGGAACATTTCTCAAGCGAAGACCCAGAGCCACCTCATCAAAAATCATGTTGGTCGAGATCATCTGGTTGGGGTTTTGCAAGACATAGCCCACGCGCTCTGCCCGCTCCTTGACACTATCTCCCTTGATATCCTCTCCCTTTGAGAAATAGGTTCCTTCCGTCTGGATAAAGCCACAAATTGCCTTAGCAAGGGTTGATTTTCCAGCCCCATTTTTACCAACAATGGCCAACCGTTGGCCTTTTGGAATGGTTAGAGAAAGGTCTTTTAGAATGGGTTGCCCTTCTCGATAGGCAAAGTTCAAATGACCAAGTTCTAGGATTGTATCTGCCTCTGCTCCTTTTTCAAAATGAGGAGTTGGGATATCCACTGATACATCCCCAAGTGGTAGTTTTTCTACCTTGTCCAAATGCGGTAGCTTGCTGATATTCTGGCCTAACTGGCGAAGAGTTGTTAAATAGAGGGGTTCACGAATCCCATTTTCAGCCAGCAGTGTCGTCCTCAACAACTCATCTGGGCTCCCATTAAAGAGGACTTGCCCTTGATTGATCAAGATGACCCGATCGATGGGACGGTAGAGTACATCCTCTAACCGGTGTTCGATAATAATGGTGGTCGTCCCCTGTTCTTCATGAATCTGATCGATCAGATCAATAATATCCTGACCCGATTTGGGATCTAGATTAGCCAGTGGCTCATCAAAGAGTAGGATCGGACTTTCGTCAATCAGGACACCCGCCAAGCTGACCCGTTGTTTTTGCCCACCGGATAAATCTTGAGGCCGATGGTCCAAGAGCTTGCTCAAATCTAAACGCTCCGCCCAGGTATGGACCCGAGATTTCATACTTTCCAGCTCCACCATATCGTTTTCAAGGGCAAAAGCTAAATCTTCTGCAACACTGAGACCAATAAACTGACCATCTGTATCCTGCAAGACCGTACTGACCAAATGAGACTTCTCGTAAATACTGAGATCAAAGGCTTCTTTCCCCTGAATGAGGAATTGCCCACTACTAGTTCCCTTATAGATATTAGGGATAATCCCATTTAAACACTGGCCAATGGTTGACTTACCAGAGCCAGATGGCCCGACAATCAGGACCTTTTCCCCCTTATAAATGGTTAAGTTGAGATTTTTCAAAGTTGGCTCAGACTGGGCCTTGTATTGGAAGGAAAAATCCTTCAGTTCAATCATTGCTTCTTTCATTTAGTTCGCCTTTTCCCATAAGAGCGCAAATTGGATGGCTAAATCCGCGATTCGATCCTTGCTATCTAAATCCTCATGACTAGATAAGGTTCGGATATCCCATTTTTCTTCCGAGAGGTGGTCTGCTGCGTAGAAGAAATGGCAGAGCTCAAAGCCCCGAAAAGCTGCTAAAGCTGCCACTGCCGAACATTCCATATCTACACAGATGGCTCCTGCTTCCATTCGTCGCTTCATCTTGTCGATGGTTTCCCGGTAGGGAGCATCTGTCGTCCACACTTTTCCTTTCTGATAGGAAACCTTGTGACTATCCAGAAAAGCTTGGAAGAGAGGAAGGCTTTCCTTATTTACTTCCACTTCATCACTAGCCGGAAGATAGTGATAGCTGGTCCCCTCGTCTCGAAGAGCAGCCGTTGGAATGATAATGGAGGTCGCTTCGATATCTCGATCTAAAACCCCACAGGTCCCAAAGAGCACCAGTTTTTCCATCCCAAATTGAATCAAATCCTCTATAATCCCTACACAGGAAGCAGCCCCAACTGGTGCATTAAAGACAGCAATCTGTTGGTCTTCAATCGAAATCCCATAGACAATGACTTCAAAGTTGGCCATGGAAGTTCTTGTAATTACCTCATGTTCATAATTTTCAAGGAGGCGCGCAAAAGTTACTCTTGAAAAGCAAGAGATGACTACTTTGGGAAATCCTTCAATAGGACCATGTAGGTCTTGTGGGTTGATAATCGCCTGTCGATTGGCATCAAATTCTTCTAACAGCATCTCTGACTTCTCTTTCATTCATTCTACTTCTAGTCCTCTATTATACCACAAAATCGGCCTCTTTCCTTCTAACAAAGGGGAAAGCAAGCCCACTTGTTCGCCTTTTGTGATGGGAAACAACAGAGCTGTCCTCCAAAAGGAAGAAGGATTCCTCAACCACTGCGTCTACCATTGACCTCTTTCATGATGAAAATAGATAGCTCCTGCCTCGCTTTTTTATTTCTAGGCTCGGGAAAAGGGAGAGGGACAGAAATCGATTACCATTTAAAACGACGGTTTCGTCGTCCCTCCCCCGCAAAGTTGAGTAGGCCCGTCCAAGCGAGAATTAGAGCGTGGGAGGGGCCACTCAACCACTGCGTCGATCGTTAACCTCTTTCCTGATACAAAAATGAGAACTTCAATGATTCCCTTCTCGCTCTCTCGTTTCTTGGCTCGGGAAAAATTCGTTTACAAAACGAGCCTCGCTTTCTCGTTTTCGGGCTCGGGAAAAAAATATTTACAAAATATTTTTTTTCTGCTATACTTCATAGAAGCAAAGGTTTTTAATGTCATCCTGTGAGGTGACAAAGACACAGAATATGAATAATCTGAGGGCCCTTGCTATGCAAAAATATTCATGGGCTCTTTTTTGGTGCCCAAAAGTGAGGTTATTATGAAAGAAGAATCAACTGTTGATTTGCTCCTGGATGTCGACCAAAGTCCGGCACCCCTAAAAGGAATCTTATTAAGTTTCCAACACGTTTTCGCCATGTTTGGGGCTACCATTTTGGTACCACTCATCTTGGGCATGCCCGTATCCGTTGCCCTCTTTGCATCAGGTGTTGGGACACTGATCTATATGACTTGTACCGGCTTTAAAGTCCCTGTCTACCTCGGATCTTCCTTCGCCTTCATCACAGCCATGGCTTTGGCGATGAAGGAAATGGGAGGAAAAGTCGATGCAGCCCAAACAGGGGTTATCCTGACCGGTCTGATCTACGTGCTAGTCGCTGCAGGGGTTAAAGTAGCAGGCACTCGCTGGATTGACAAATTGCTTCCTGCCGTTGTTATTGGACCTATGATCATCGTCATTGGTCTAGGACTTGCAGGATCCGCTGTTAAAAACGCTGGTTTTGTCGAAGGGGGAGATTGGAAAAATGCCCTTGTCGCTGTCGTAACCTTCCTGATTGCCGCCTTCATCAACACCAAAGGAAAAGGTTTCTTCAAAATCATTCCTTTCCTCTTTGCCATTATCGGTGGTTATGTCTTCGCAGTTTGCTTGGGTTTGGTGAACTTTGATCCGGTCCTCAAGGCTAACTGGTTTGAAATCCCTGGTTTCTATCTTCCTTTCAATACGGGTGGGGCCTTCAAACAATACAACTTATATTTCGGTCCTGAAACCATCGCCATCTTGCCAATCGCTATCGTAACTATTTCAGAACATATCGGTGACCATACCGTGCTTAGTCAAATCTGTGGCCGTCAATTCTTGAAACAACCGGGACTTCATCGTACCCTTCTTGGTGACGGGATTGCAACATCTGTATCAGCCTTCCTTGGTGGTCCAGCCAATACCACTTACGGTGAAAATACAGGCGTTATTGGGATGACTCGCATCGCTTCTGTTTCCGTTATCCGAAATGCAGCCTTGATTGCTATTTCCTTGAGCTTCCTTGGTAAATTTACTGCTCTCATTTCTACCATTCCAAACTCTGTTCTCGGTGGGATGTCCATCTTGCTCTATGGGGTAATCGCAAGTAATGGTTTGAAAGTCTTGATCAAAGAACGTGTTGACTTCAGCTTGATGCGCAACTTGATTATTGCAAGTGCCATGTTGGTTCTTGGACTCGGTGGAGCAATTCTGAATCTTGGTCCAGTGACCCTATCAGGAACAGCCCTCTCCGCTATGACAGGAATCATCCTTAACTTGATCTTACCACATGAATCAAACTAAAAGAAAAAGTTCTCAACACTGAGAACTTTTTTTATTAGAGTTGGGCTAATTGCAACAAGCGTTCTTTGGACAATTTTTTGATTTCAATTTGATTGGCATCCAACAAATCAAATTCACTTGAGTCCAAAGCATCCAGTAGGGCTTCTAAATTCACAGCCCCCACCGGCTTATAACTCTCTGGCATATCGGGATTTCCAGTGATTTCCACTAAGTTCACTTTCCAGTCGATGACTTCATCCATATTGACCTTCTCTACAAACTCTGCTGGAACAAAAGGCACTCGTGGCAAGACAGTATCCGTATCTTCTGTTAGACTGTAACTGCCAATAATGCCTCCCGTTTCGTTCTGACGGTAGAAACGAACTTGACTAAAGAAGGCGGAGCTGTATTGAACCTTTTTAACCACTTGACCGAACTCCTCTAAAGGTTGAGCGGAGTCTAAAATTTTACGAAGGAGCTCACGATCCAAGATCACAGAATGAGCAAATCCCTGAAGTTGATATTGATGAAGGTCTGGATCTTTTTCTAGATTCTGTAGATTCTTCAGCAAATAGTTCTCATAGTCAAAAGAGAAAATAGAATCTGCGTCATAGCTGGTTCCTAAATTATCGTGAATCTCATTCCCCAACTGACGAGCTAGGGCACTGAGCCATTCCAAGATGAGTCGCCAATCTTCAAGGGTGGCAAAATCTGCAAGGATGAACTGATAAGCATGCTCTTGATCCAGATAACGAAGGATGATCGGCAAGCAACTCTTGCCATAGCGGATACACATCATGGCTGGAAAATCTTTGAGAGAGCGACCAAGCATGGCTTCCTCAAAACTGTAGGTAAGAACTCCCTCCACCAAATTCAATACATCTTTAGCTGGCATCACTTTTTGATAGCCAAACATACTCTTTTTATTTCGAATTGAAAACACAACTGACATTTGTTTTCTCCTTTTTGTAATCGCTTACCAAATTATAGCACAAATTTTCATGACTTTCCATAGAAAAAAAACAGCCAAAAGGCTGTTTTTAACTTATGCAAGAGTTCCATCAAGCGTCTCACCGATAACAGCCAAACGCTCAGCAACCTCTTCTTGTGACAAGTTGTGTTCTTCTACATAGCGATTGCGTGGATGAACACGGCACTCATGTGAGCAACCACGGAGGTACTTGTCTTCATTTTCTTCTGAAGTCAAGATGCGGCGGTTACAGAAAGGATTTCCACAGTTGACATAGCGTTCACATGGTGTTCCATCAAACCAGTCTTTTCCGACAACACTTGGATCAACATGGTTAATATCGACAGCAATTCGCTCGTCAAAGACGTACATTTTCCCATCCCATAGTTCTCCTTGAACTTCTGGATCTTTTCCGTAGGTTGCAATTCCGCCGTGCAATTGACCGACATCTTTGTAGCCTTCACGCACCATCCAGCCTGAGAATTTCTCACAACGGACTCCACCTGTACAGTAAACTACGACACGTTTGTCCATGAATTTTTCTTTATTATCACGGACCCATTGTGGCAACTCACGGAAATTGCGGATATCTGGACGAATAGCACCACGGAAGTGTCCAAGGTCGTACTCATAGTCGTTACGAGTATCAAGGACAACTGTATCTTCATCTAGGAGGGCTTCTTTAAATTCTTTTGGAGACAAGTAAGCACCTGTCGTTTCAAGGGGATTGATGTCGTTATCAAAGTTATCATCCTCTAATCCAAGGTGGACAATCTCTTTCTTATAGCGGACGAACATCTTCTTGAAGGCTTGCTCTTCTTCCTCATCCATCTTGAACCATAGGTCTTCCATACCCGGAAGGCTGTGAACGTAGTCCATGTATTTTTGCGTCGTTTCGTAATCACCAGAAACGGTTCCGTTGATTCCTTCGTCAGCAACTAGGATACGGCCCTTGAGCCCGATTGATTTACAGAAAGCCAAGTGATCAGCCGCAAATTGTTCTGCATTTTCGATGGGAACATATTTATAGTAAAGTAAAACACGAATAGGTTTTGCCATAAGATTCTCTTTTCTAAGATTAAATTATCAGAATTTTTCATTCAACTATACCAGTATACTCTCCCCAGAAAACGAATGCAATTTATTTGACTGAAAAATAAAAGCCTGGGGTTCCAGACTTTTACACGATGAAACCAAGATTTCAACTTCCTACTCTTCCTTTTCCAACTGATCCAGATAGGCGTCATAGCGTTTTTTCTCTACTTTTGCAAGCAGCATCACAACAGCATTCACACCCCCTATAATTGGGAAATTCAGTAAAAAAGTAATAGGAAGTACGAGCAAGAATTTTGAATGAAAAGGATTATGGTGATAGACAGCTTGGTTTAATTGATAATTCTGAGCCCAGATGAATAAGGAAAGAATAGAGGTCACTGCTACCATACCAGTTAGATTGAGGTAGCTATAGCTGATAAACCGTACACCCAATCGTTGACATCGAACCGAATAATACAATCCTGACACAATGAGTAGACTTACGACCATGATTGGACTCAGACCGACCTGAGAAGTAAATATAGACCCCACACTAAAAACGGTTAAGGCAAGAAACAGAAAACCAGCCGTCTCCGCACCAGCTTTATTGGCCAGTCCTTCCTCTCGTTCATCTATGATTTGTTTGTTCATCAAGTGTACTCTCATCTATTCCTCCTCTAATTCTGCCTCGATCTTCTTCTGTTTTTTCCGATTGATCAGTCCTAGTGGTTTCTCTAACAGATAAGTCAAAAGGGCAAAGACGAAAATGGCAAGGACAATTTTGAGCAGATACTTGGGACTGAACATAAAGCTCATCGTTTCCCGCTTCCCAATTACATCTGTTGCGATCACAAATAAGGCAAATAAGACGCCTGATCCGATGCGGCTCAACCAGCTATTTTTTTCTAACATATCTCGAATGTCAATCCCTGAACTGATCCTTCTTACAAGGGCATAAGCCCCCATGGCAATCAAGAGAATAAGTTCGGGCATATAGGCTACTAGGGTTAAGTCCAGAATACTAGCTTTCACAAGGACAGATAGGGCAATAAAGCAAGTCATTCCTAGAACAAGTTCCCCTGCAATTTTTCCATCAACCAGCATGGTCCGTTCATCTTTTACAATTGGTTCTTTCTTTTGTTTCATTTTCTTCCTCTTTCTATGTTGAAACTGTTACTCCCAGAACAGTTGATCCAGCGTCTTATCCAAGGTCTTACAAATAGCAAGGCAGAGGCTGAGGGTCGGATTGTACTTCCCTGCCTCGATCAGGCCAATGGTCTGGCGTGTCACCCCGATGGCATCTGCAAGATCCCCCTGGGTCATATCATGCTCGACCCGGGCCATTTTTAATTTGAGATTTTTCGCCACAGGCTTTTCCTTTCTTGTTTTTATAACTCTATTATACACTATATTTTATATTTTGCAACATATATTTTGCATTTTGTAAAAAATATTTTTGGTAAACAAAAAAAAGCCTGGTTTCCCAGACTTTATCTTCTTATTTATGATTAGTCTTTAGACAAACTTCCATCTTTTGTTTGGGTACGAGCATAGGCAATCAAGAGAAGAGAACCTGCAATAGCTACAACTAAAGCATTGACAGAACCTGCTACAACACCTTGTAGGAAGACTTTATTTGGATTATCGTGGTAGATCAAGACATCCCCAACCGGAGCAATGACTCCCCAAATAAGCAAGTTGGCAATGACTTGCACAACGTTAAAGACGATCAATTCTTTCTTGGTCACTTCTCCTTTGAGGTCACCGATTTGTTTGCGGAAGAAACCAACAAAGAGACCAAACAAGCCACTAGAAATGATCCAAGTCCACCAAAGACCTCCAGACATAGCATCTTTGATAGCATGACCGATCAAGCCCATTAAGAAGCCGACAATCGGACCAAAGACTACACTAAAAAGTGCTTGAAGCGCAAACTGCAACTGAATGCTGGTATTTGGAGCTGGCGCCGGAATTGGAATCATCGCAATGACCACAAAGAGGGCTGCTCCAACCCCGATAGCTACAACATCCTTAATTGAAAAAGCTTGTTTTTGTTTCATATTTTATCTCCTATTAATTTTCCATTTTTCTAATTTCGATATGCCAAGAAGCCCCAACTCCTACGTTATAGGCCTTGGCAAAGGATCCTTGATTGATAGCAAGACCAACACGGTAGAGGGAATTGATATAGAGGATTGGCTGTCCAATCCGCACATCGGCGAAAGACTTGCCGTAGGTTACTTGGTTTTGGTAAACCAGCATGTCATTGTTATAGATGGTTACTTCAAAGCGTTCCCCAAATTCGGGTTCCAAATGATTAAACTCTTCCCGAGTAATCGAGGTCCACAGAGAACCAAAGCGCACATCCAAGATGTCAACGGCTCCTTTGACAAGATTGTCCTCCATAACAGTTTCCACCACTGGAATTTCTACAATGTGTTCAACACTGAGTTCTGGCCCCACTTCCTCAAAGCTGATATGGCCACTGGCTAACTTAGCTCCTGTATAGGCATAGACATCACGCCCGTGGAAGGTATAAGAAAACTCTGTATTGGCCCGGCGGTTCTTCACCTCTGAAATCTCACGAATGGCAACGATTCCTACATGTTTCTTGATGAAAGAGAGGGTCCCATTATCCGGTGTAACAATGTATTGATTCTTGGCCGTTTTGGCTACAACACTTTTACGTTTGGAGCCGACACCCGGATCGACGACCGATACAAAGGTTGTCCCTTCTGGCCAGTAATCCACCGTCTGAAAGAGGCGGTAACTTCCTTCAAAGATATTATAAGGTGTAATGTCATGAGTCAAGTGGTGAATCTTGAGGGTTGGTGATTCCTCTAAAGCTACTCCAATCATAGCAGAGACAGCCCCATCCACCAGACCAAAGTCTGACTGAAGGACTAGTAAATTATTGTGCATGTTTCTTCTCCATCATGTTATTTTCTATTTAGTTTTTGACAGACCAAGTATCCAAGAAGATAACCTAGCAGAGCTCCAAGAAGAAGGGTCAGTAAAAACCAGCTCACCGTTCCCATATTCGACGGTACCATAACGCGTTCGATATAATCCACCGATTTCCCACGGGCTAGTAAAGAAGCACGATAACTAGCTGGTTGGAACCACATCATAAGGATAGGCCCTGTCGTCGTAAAAGAAAAGAGGAGGAAAGACACCGCATTGCCTAACTTCGACTGGTAGTGGCCACGGCCTGCGACCAATTCTGCCAAAAGCCCTCCAACAAGAGCAGGCAGAAAAGCTCCAGCTCCATGACGAGTGAAAAGGAAAAAAGCACCAATCACAAGAGCAACGACTAGAATGGCTCCTGTTCGTTGAATTTTCTCAACATAGACCTGATAGATTCCTCCACCAACCAGGGCAGAGAAGGCTGGAGCATAGAACATGTTGCCTTGATGATCAACCAGACTTCCAAGTAGGACACCTAAGCCAATGGCAAGAAAATACAAGCCTGCAAAGGCCGCAACCTGCTTAAACTGATGTTTCTGTATTATTTTCATGTATCTATCCCATCCTTACCGGTGGCTAATTTTCTTGGTCAAGAAATCACCGATAAACTGAATAAAGAAAATCAAAAGCAGAATCAAGAAGGTTGCTAGCAAGGTAACGTCATTATTAAAGCGTTGGTAACCATATGAAATAGCGACGTTTCCGAGACCACCTGCTCCAATCGCACCCGCCATGGCTGTTTCACCAACCAAGGAAATGAGGGTAACGGTTGTGACACGAATCAAATCAGGAAGTCCTTCACGAAGGTAGACACCAACAATATCCCAAAATGTTGCCCCACTAGCTTGAGCTGCTTCAATCACCCCACGGTCCAATTCAGACAAAACGACTTGAACTTGGCGAGCAAAGAAAGGAAAGACAGCTAAAGATAGGGGAACTAAGGCCGCCGTAGGACCAATCCCAGTTCCGACAATCATACGAGTAAAGGGATTAATCAAGGCTAGCAAGATGATAAAAGGAATGGCACGGAAGATGGACGTGATTTTATCCAAGATATGGAAAACCAATTTATTCTCGATAATCCCACCAGGTGCTGTCAAGACTAATAATAATCCTGCAATGAGTCCCAATAAACCACCAATCACAAAAGAGATAAAGGTCATGTAAAGGGTCAGATAAATCGCTGTTCCCCATCCAGCTTGGCCACTCCAGCCCATCCGGTAAACATTTGGTAGATAGGTTTGAATAAAGTCAATCATGCATTACTCCCTTCTTTTAAGACACGCACAGAAACACCTGCTGCTTGTAGATCCCGCTGTGCTGCAGTTAGATTCGCTGCTTCCCCAGTAAGGATAACAACCAACTCACCAACAGGGGTATGATCCAAAATTTCAATATTTCCGTGTAGAATATTAGCAGACACTTGGTACTGTTTATAAATATCGTTGATAATCGCTGTGTCTGTCACCGAACCAGAATATTTCAAATGGGCCAAAACAGAATCAGCCGGCAATTTCTTAACAATTTGTTGCTGGTTGATTTTCACCATAGCTTCCTCGATTCCTGTTGCAGTTGTGATGAAGTCTTGTGTCAATTCGTTCTTAGGATTAGAGAAGATGTCTAAAACAGAGCCTTCTTCAATCAATTCACCATTTTGCATGACAGCCACCCGATTGGCAATGTCTTTAACGATCTGCATTTCATGGGTAATCAAGACCACTGTCAAGCCCAACTTCTGATTCAGCTCTTGCAGAAGAGCAAGGATTTGTTTGGTCGTTTTTGGATCTAGTGCGGATGTTGATTCGTCAGAAATCAAAATCTTTGGATCGTTGGCGAGCGCACGCGCAATCGCCACCCGTTGTTTTTGTCCACCTGACAATTGAGCAGGATAGTTGTCCGCCCGATCTGACAGACCAACTAGTTCCAACAACTTGGCTACTTTTTCAGCCTTTTGCTCTTTAGATAAGTCTGAATGTTTAAGGGCAAAGGCCACATTTTCAGCAGCGGTCATTTGGGCCATTAGATTGAAATGTTGGAAAATCATACCAATGTCTCGACGTTTTTGGCGTAAAGCCGCAGCATTCAAGGTCACCTGGTCTTGATAGATGACATCGCCATCTACGGTAATAGTACCTGCTGACGGTACTTGCAAGAGATTGATGACCCTTACAAGAGTTGATTTCCCAGCTCCAGAATAACCGACAATCCCGTAAATATCCCCTTCATTGATATGAATGGTCACATCCTTCACGGCTGTAATTTCCCGTTTTTTCTGATGAAAGGTAACATCGATATGGTCCAGTTTGATAATTTCTTTACTCATAACTTGTGATTAACTCCTTAATTAATTCAATATGGGTATAGTAGTCTGCAATTTTCACATTCTCATCCCCACCATGATCTCGACTATTGGCATTTCCAATACCAAAGGCTGCCATTGGAACTTGCAAGGCCTCAAAGACTGTATGCATGGGACCAGTGCCTGCAGTTGTCGGAAGGACACAGACCCCTTCTGGATAAAAGCGTTTGGCCAGATCAATCACATTGAGGATGGACGGCGCACTCATATCACTCCGATAGCTCATTTCCCCTAGTGTGAAAACAAGTTCAATCTTCCCAAAGCCATTTTTATTCAACTGAGCACGAATCAATTCTAAGACTTGTTTGGGTTCCAGGCCTGGTACCAAACGAACTTCCATCTTGGCTCGAGCTTCTGCAGGGAGAATCGTCTTGACACCTTGCCCCTGATATCCTGTCCCCAAACCTTCAATGTTCATGGCTGGCTCAAAATAAAAACGTTTCAAGAACTCACTTCGTTCCTCTTTCAAAATAGGCAATTGGAGATTATAGATTTCTGTCACATCGTCTGCCGTTTTATTGGCATAACGATCAATCAAGGCCAGTTCCCGCTCGTTAGGCTCCTCAATCAATTCATAGAGGCCATCCACCAGGATCCGACCGTCTTTATCTCGTAGACTCGACAAAGCATTGAGCAGATACCAGGATGCTGAATCCACTACTCCACCATAGCTGGAATGGATATCCACATCTGCACTTTTGACCACCATGTCAAAGGTCACAATCCCCTTGTTTCCACCTGAGATTTCCAGTTCTCCTTGTTGGTTGCGGGTACCTTGTTCCCAAACTAAGAGATCTGCCCCACGCAAATGCTTTTTGTGCTTGGATAGATACTTATCCAGATCGGTCGAAGCAGATTCTTCTGCCCCTTCGATAATGAAGGTAATGTTAACCGGCAGGTCGCCATTTTCACGGATATATTTTCGAATAGCCGTTAACCGCGCAGTAATATGACCCTTGTCGTCATCTACCCCTCGACCATACATGGTCCCGTAATGGACAGACAGCGTAAAGGGATCACTCGTCCAAGGTTGGTCACCATCTGCTGGAACTGTATCGTAATGGTTGTAGAAAATGATGGTCTTCGCATCCGGATTAGGTGAAACAAATTTAGCAATAACAAATGGCGCTGTGTAGCTGTCATCCACAGTTACCTTAGCCCCCGCAGCTGTGAAGATTTCTCCCAAGTAGGTTGCTACTTCTTTTAAACCAATCTTCTGGGCAAAGATAGACCGCTTGGAGATGAGGGTCCTCAGGACTTCAAAATAATGCTGAGCCACCTCATCATTTTCAAATTTGCGTATTTGTTCTGTCTCTCTTGGATTGGACATCATTTCCTCCTTCTATACACGATAAGAGGTAGAGAAAACCTTCTCCACCTCTCTATTCATCCTCTCAATTACCAAACTGGTTGGTCCATACCGTCTGAAGATTCTTCAATGACTTTCTTCACGTTATCAGTATGGTAGGCTTTAATAATGGCTTCGATTGCTTTCGCTTTATCAGATGATTTCCAATCTTTCTTAGCTGCAATCAAGTTGTACCATTGTTTAGAGTTGCTGTTTGCTTTTTCTACAAAGAGAGCTTTCTTGTAATCAATACCTGCTTCACGAACAAAGGTGTTATTGATGATTGCTGCATCAACTGATGGAAGTGAAGAAGCTGTTTGAGAAGCGTCCAACTCAGAAATTGTCAAGTTCTTTGGATTGTCTTTGATGTTGCTGATAGTAGCCAATTCCCCATCTTTTGTATCCAACTTGATCAAACCAGCTGATTCCAATACATACAAGGCACGGCTTTCGTTTGTTGGGTCGTTTGGTACTGCAATCGTTCCTTTTTCAGGAATGTCTTTCACATCTGTGTATTTGTTCTTCCCATCTTTTGTACCAGAGTAAAGACGGATTGGCGCAATATAAGTATCTGCTACAGAAACTAGGTCTGCACTGTTTTCTTTGTTCCAGTTTTCAAGGTAGTTGTAATGTTGGAAAGCGTTGATATCCACATCCCCATCACGAACAGCTTGGTTTGGTTGAGAATAGTCTGTAAACTCAGTGAATTCCAACTTGATGTTAGCTTTTGCATCATCCAAGTTCTTTTGCACTTCTTTCCAACGAGCTTCTTCTGTATCGCTTAAGCTCATCACCCCAACTTTAACAGTTGTCACACCATCTTTATCAGATGATTTAGATGATTTTGAAGACCCACATGCTGCTAAGGCAAAGGTTGCAACGGTAGCAAGAGCTGCTACACCAAAAAGTTTTGTTAATTTCATATTCTTTCTCCTTATGATGTTTTTAAATAACCTTATTTAATATCAGAAGCTTCTGGAAGGTAAGTTCCACCGAAGTACTTCTTAGACAATTTTTCCAGTGTCCCATCTTCGTACAACTCTTTGATCCGTTTGTTGACGAAGGTTTCCAATTCTTTCTCACCTTTGGCAAGGATTGGGTATACGTATGGTTGTTGATCGCTTGGTAGTTCGATGACCTCCAAGTTATCCAAGCCTTGGTCCTTGATGATGGCCTCAACTGTCAAGCGTTCAAAAATCTTATAATCCGAACGGCCATCGCTCAAATTAGACAGAATGGATTGGATGGTCCCCTCTGTATATTTGAGCTCTGTTGGATTGTCCTTATGCTCTTTATTGTAGGCTTCCAATTGTTTCGCTGTAGAAGTTCCTTGGATGACCTCTGTAGACTTGCCACCGATATCATCTAATGACTTGATGCCTGAATCTTTACGGACTACTAAGACCACTGGGTTCTTAGCGTAAGGATTTGGGTACAAGTATTTCTCCGCACGTTTTTTATCGTAGCTAAGGTTGCTGACACCGATTTGGTAACGATCTCCGTCTAAACCAGCAAAGATAGAAGACCACTCTGTCTTATTAAAGTTGACTTCGTATTTATCTGAACCTTTGAAGATTTCACGCATAACTTCGATTTCGTAACCAGTCAATTCCCCATCCTTATCATAGGTGAAGGGTTTGGTTGTCCCAACTGTTGCGACTTCAATGGTCCGTTTTCCACTTGATTTACTTGATGACTTGGATGAGCAGGCAACCAAAGTCCCAACTGCAGCTAAGCCCACAAGGCTCAAAGCAACATATTTGATGAATTTATTCAATTTCATTTGTTCTCCTTTTTCACTAAAATTGTTTATTCCTCTGTAAAAAAACAGCTTTTTCCATCATATCAAAATTCCTAACTCTTGGGTATTATATTTTCTTTATAGAGGTGATAGGTTTTATCTATCACCTCTCATTTGGTTGAGAATTTTTCCAGCAAAGCGAGGGCATTTTCAACGTAATATGGAACCGATACCGCAAAAGCCGCGTCATCTATGATCATGCTATCATGGTGGAGATCCGGTGCATCCGCTGCACCATTGGATCCTATAAAAGCAAAGACTCCCGGGATCTTCTCTTGATAGAAGGCAAAATCTTCACCCGCTGTCGACGGCTGAGCCTCCACAACTTCTGCGAAAGACTTGGACCAGCGAAAGACTTTTTTAGCCAAGACCTTATCATTATAGGTAACCGGTGGTGTCTTGCCCCAATCAAATTGGACCATGACTCCGGTACTGTTAGAGATCTGTTCGATCACGCGAATGAAGTCCGCCTTGAGACGTTTCTGGAGATCCGGATTAAAGGTTCGAATGGTTCCTTCGAAGTAACCAGACTTGGGAAGAACATTCCAGGTTGAACCAGCTTCGATATGGGTCACCGATAGGACAGCTGTCTCAAATGGCGAAACCGTACGAGAGACCAAGGTCTGCAACTGCTGGACCATACTAGTAATCGCTACAACAGTATCCAAACCGAGATCCGGTCGAGCCGCATGACTGCTCACTCCAGTGACAGTCACCTTGAACTTTTCAACTCCAGCCATCATGGCGCCTGGACGCAGGGCCAACTGACCCGCAGGCAATGACGGCATGTTGTGAAATCCAAGGATGGCTTGGACATCTTCGAGGAGTCCGGTTGCTAATACCGCAGATGCTCCCTCAGAAGTCTCTTCAGCCGGCTGAAAAATTAACCGAACCGTTCCCTTTAAGTCAGCCTCCATACCCTTTAGGACTTCTGCAGCCCCTAAGAGGCTGACCTGGTGGAAATCATGGCCACAGGCATGCATGACACCAGGGTTTTGGCTTTGGTAGTCGAGACCCGTGTTCTCCTGAATCGGGAGGGCATCAATATCTGCTCGAAGAGCAATGACTGGTTTACCGCTTCCGATTTCAGCAATCAGACCAGTTTTTAATCCACTGTTTAAAATGCGTACACCTAGCTTTTCCAAATAGGCTTTGAGATAAGCTGTGGTTTGGTATTCTTGTCCAGACAACTCTGGATGCTGATGCACATAATGCCGAACGGGCACTAGATGTTCATAGGAAAATGATACCATTTCTCGTCCCCTTTCTAGCATAGTTCTATTCTATCACTGCCTCCCCTATTCGTCTAATTCCTATTTTTTTCTCTAAGTTATAGCCAGGGGCTATAACACTTTTTATTACTTCATACTCGTTCCTTAAAAAGCCACGCTAGAAGAAAAAAACCTTTGAAGAAATTATCTTCAAAGGTCTACTTCTATTAGAATCCATCTACGTTAGTGTAGATTTTTTGCACGTCCTCATCGTCTTCAAGAACGCTGTAAAGTTTTTCAAAGGTTTCCAAATCTTCACCCGACAACTCAACTTCTGATTGAGGAATCATTTCCAATTCAGTTACTTGGAATTCTTCGATACCAGATTCCCGCAAAGCAACAATCGCTTTGTGAAGGTCAGTTGGAGCAGTGTAAACTGTAATAGTTCCTTGTTCTGCTTCAACATCGTCTACATCGACATCTGCTTCAAGCAAAAGCTCAAAGATAGCATCCGCATCATCACCCGCAAATACGATGACACCCTTGTTGTCAAAGAGGTAAGACACAGAACCTGAAGCTCCCATGTTACCGCCGTTTTTACCAAAAGCCGCACGGACATTGGCAGCTGTACGGTTGACATTTGACGTCAAGGTATCAACGATCAACATAGAACCATTTGGTCCAAATCCTTCATAACGTCCTTCTGTAAAGGTTTCGTCTGTATTTCCTTTTGCCTTATCGATCGCTTTATCAATCACGTGTTTTGGCACTTGCGCTTGTTTAGCACGGTCGATAACGAATTTCAAAGCAGTATTCAATTCTGGATCTGGCTCACCTTTTTTAGCGGCTACATAGATTTCAACTCCGAATTTCGCATATACTTTTGAGTTAGCACCATCTTTGGCAGTTTTCTTGGCTACAATATTGGCCCATTTACGTCCCATGAGGATTCTCCTTGTGTTTGATTCATATTATTTTCAATCTTTAACATTATATCACAAATCGTCCACATTAGACTAGATTTTTCTATTTTTAGCTGGGGATTCATGGGAATTTTCTATGAGGTGGAAACTTGAAATAGCTAGTTCAATTATCAAAAAAGCCTCTCTGTTAGAGACTTAGTAATGATCTTTAAAAGAGAGGAAAGCGACACCTGACTCATCTAGCATATAAATCAGGCGATTTTCTGCATCAATCCGCCTTGACCATGCTCCTTGAAAGTCATATTTCAAGGGTTCAGGTTTACCAATCCCTGCAAATGGATCCCTTTGAATCTCCTTAATCAGGCTATTAATCCGCTTCAGTGTTTTTTTGTCCTGACTTTGCCAGTAACAATAATCCTTCCAGGCATCTTCTGTAAACTTGAGTAACATCCGTTACCCCTCAATCTCATGGAGTTGAACCTGACCAGCTCGGACTTCTGCCATGCCCCGCAAGACCTTATCTGACAATTCCTTGTTCTGAGCTAGTCTTAGGGTTTCTTGTAGGCTGTCCCACTCGCTCTTAGAAATAACCACAATATCTTCGTCTGGATTCTTATTCACGACTGTCAAAGGCTCAAACTCATCATTCACCTTCTTCATATAATCCTTCAAATGATTGCGGAATGTTGAATAAACGACTGCTTCCATTACCATACCTCATTCTACCTATTTTCTATTATTATACATGAAAAAGAAAAACTTGTCAGGAACTTGTACAAGTTTTTCCTCTCCACTTAATTATTCGTAAAAAGTTTCTAAATTTGGTAAAAATAATCTACTGTCTAAAAAGAATTTTTAGACAGTAAATAAACACTGTTTCCGTAAATCATAAAACTTCTTGCCATATGTGACAAAGATGTCTTTGTTATGTGGGCATAGGGGGAGCGTAAGACTGTTTATTCTTCCACTCTCACCGGCACCCGACCCCAGGTCTGCTCTGGCAATTGGGGATGGCCTAACTGATACACCTGATCCGCTTGCTGGGTCAAACTGTCCCAAGGTTCCTTACCAATCCGCGTCACCAAGTCCACTTGACCTTTTAGTGACTTGAGGTGAGCTTGGCCTTTTGCGGAAAATCCTAAGACATGAATGGCATCGGGCGATTCTTGATCCATCGCCCCTACCAAGATATAAGTCAAAATGCGACGGACACGCGCCTTGGTATAGCGCTTGGTTGCCACTTTCTCCACCAAGTCTTCCACAGAACTCGCGCTTCGAATGGCATCCCTTATCCGACTAGCCAACTCTTCATTGACCTGAAAAATCTGTGTCAGCTCCGGATGGGTTAGGATTTGATAACGGAGCAATTGATAGTAATCCTCCCAAGATACCTTTGGAGCCGACTGAAAGAGTTGGCTATTGGGCATGAATCGGTCGACAAAGTCCTGATCATCCTTGTGTAGGCGTAGACTAGTTGCAGAAGCAAAAGCCACCTCTTTTTCTTCCGAATGGTAACCCGCACCTTGACGTTGGATAGGCTTGAGCGCAATCCCCTTCCCAGCACAAGCCTTGGCATAAGCCAAGCCCAGGATATGGTTGGGAGTATCCCCTGTGAACTCCACTCCAGCAAAGGTTTCCCACATTTTTTGGGTCTTCTGTGGATAGGATAAATCGTCAGGAAGGCTTCGCAAGAAAGCTTCCATTTCCACTTCTTTCTCAGAGTAAATAGTTGCAATCGCTTGGTAGTCTAAGACCTCTTCTGTCCCAAAGGTCAATTGGTCGATTCCCAGACGGGACAAGATCTCTACCGCTCCCTTGGCAAAATGATCAGCCGACTGAACAGCTACTAGAAAGGGGAGCTCGACCACCAGGTCTGCTCCATTTTCCAAAGCCATCTGCGCGCGAATCCACTTGTCTACAATGGCAGGCTCGCCACGTTGGACAAAATTCCCAGACATGGCAACGATTTTCAGCCCTTCTGCCTGTTCCAGCAGGTACTTGTGCCCATTGTGAAAAGGATTAAATTCTACAATAATACCTGTAACTGTCATGCTATCCTACTTCTGCGCTACGAAAAACCATCGTTTGCTGGTCTTTGTTGGGGCCTTATCTTCAAAGTCCGCGTACAATTTGAAAGATTTAAAGCCAGCCTGCTCCAGCAAAATGTCATAGGTTAAAACTTCATAGGTCCGCTCCTCATGGACTTCATCGTGCCGACTAAAGCTGCCATCCTCCTCTTGGACAAAGAAAGTCAGCTCATGGACGATCGAGTGAGGGGCTTCATCCTCATAGGTATCCCAGAGCATGGCAAAATCTTCTGCATTTTCGTGGTAAGAATAGCCTGGGAAAACCTCATCCATCTGATAGGTTGAATGGACATCAAAGATAAAGACCCCGTCTTCGTTAAGCGCATTGTAGACTTCTTTGAAGACATCTCCCACTTCCACCTCGTCCTGCATATAGCAGATGGAATCAGAGTAGCAGGTCACAAAATCGTAGGTACCCGCTTGCGACAAGTCCAACATATTGCCCTCGATAAAATCAATCTTTTGCTTGGCTGAAGCCGCTCTTTTTTCAGCAATCTTCAGCATGTCAGCACTCAGGTCTAATCCTGTCACGTCAAATCCAGCTTGGGAAAAGCGGACAGACTGAATCCCTGTTCCACAAGCTAATTCCAGTAATCTTTTCTTATCTTTTGTCTTTGGGAGATGGCGGAGGGAAAAATCCGTCCATAAATCATACAAACTATCATCCATAACCGCATCGTAGACAGCCGCAAACGTTTCATAAGTCGCCATATTCATGATACAAAGAGCGTTAAAAGTATAAAGAAAATAGGAAACTTCTTGCTGTATCATCAGATACAAAGGAAGTGAGTCTTTTTCTCACAGCTTTTAGCTCGTGTTCAATTAAGAAAATAACCAAACACGAGGCTCCATCCTTTCTTTCCATAGAATTTCAATTTAACCAACAAAACTCAGTTGCTGCCAACTGAGTTTGCCTGCTTATGCTAGGGCTGCTGAAAGATCGACAGCACTTGCTTCGTGCCATAGCTTTTCTAGATTATAGTGGGTACGCATTTCTTCTGAGAAGACATGGACCACCACACCACCTAAGTCAAGAAGGACCCAACCTCCAGCTGAGTCACCTTCGACGTGGCTGGCATTGCCACCAGCTTCAACGACTTTCTCGCGAATATTTTCAGCAATCGCATCCAACTGACGGCTGTTCATAGAGCTCGTGATAACAAAGTAATCGGTCACGCTGGTCAAGCTTTGAACATCCAAAGCCACAATATCTTCCGCGCGCTTTTCATCGGCAGCTTTAACAACAAGTTCAAGTAATTCTTTTTCTTTCATTTAGTCCTCTTTCAAATACTTCACAAAGGCGTTATAGGTTTCAAGGGTTTGGGGATAAATGGGCAACCCTTGGTGGGCTAGATGTTCGACTGTGCGAGCTGTCTCATAGGCCACGGCACGATCCAAGGAGACTTGAGCGATTTCTCGCGCTTGATCCACCCCTGGAAAGGCCCGGTTATGCTCAATATAATCTGCCACATAGACAATCTTGTCTAAGGTTGACATCTGTCCACTCCCAACCGTATGAATCTCAATACTACGAAGAATGGCTGGATCTGTTAGTCCGAGATCTTCTTGGATCTTATAAATCCCTACCATCCCATGCCAGACATTGTTGCCCCAGTTTTTTAATGCTGGATCCAGCTCATAGCGATCGATCAAGTCCAGAAATTCCTGATCTGATAATTTCTTGGCGTAGTCATGTAATAGACCGGCTAGGCCAGCCTGCTCTTCATCTGCCCCATAGCGCTTAGCTAATTCACGAGCAGCCTTCTCAACCCCTAAACAATGGGTTAGGCGTTTTTCCGGAAGGATTTGGCCCATTTTTTCGAGCAAGACCTCTCGAGAAAAGCCGAGATAGTTTTCATAGGTCATTAATACAAACCTTCTTTCTTGATGTAGTCCAAAACTGGTTTTGGCAACATAAAGTTGGGCGACCGACCTTGAGCGATAAACTCTCGCACCATGCTTGAAGAGATATCCATCAGGGGAACATCGACCCAAATCACTGGATAAGAAGTTCCCGCTTTGTAACGGGGACGTTGAACACCGACAAACTGGACCATCTCCACTAACTCGTCAATCCGATACCACTTTGGCAGGTAGTCCACCATATCCGCTCCAATGATAAAGTAATAGTCTGTATCTGGGTCTCGCTCATTGAGCAACTTCATCGTATCGTAGGTATAAGAGATCCCTTTACGCTCTAGCTCAATCGTCTCGATTTCTAGCCCTTCAATCCCTTCGATGGCTAGTTCTAGCATTTTCAGGCGATGACGCTCATCAATGGTTTCTTTTTTATCCACATGCGGAGGCTCATATTCTGGCATGAGAAGGACCTTGTCCAAGCCCAATTGTTGGCGGACCTGGTCTGCAACCACGAGATGGGCATTATGGACCGGATTGAAATTCCCACCCAAAATACCAACTTGTTTGCGTTTCTTGTCTTTGATCTCTGGCTCTAACTCTACCTTGGTAAAGGGGGTTAATAGTTCAATGGCCATATACCTGCTCTCCTGTGTCTCTTAGATTTCTTTTACTTTGACTGAAATCTTCCGGTTTTCTTTTTTGCTTGATTGTTTATACAAGATGAGGATGCGTCCAATTTTTTGAACCGTATCCACACCGATTTCTTCTTCCAAGATTTCCGCTACTTCATGGATATTCTCGTCCGTATTTTGAAGGAGGGTGACCTTAATCAGTTCGCGAGCGTCTAGCGCTTGGCGAACACTGGTTTTGATTTGATCGTTAAGCCCGTTTTTCCCAATTTGGATAATAGGTTTGAGGCTATGGGCTTGGCTATTGAGGAAAGCCCGTTGTTTGGATGTTAATGTCATGTTTTTATTTCCTTATTTTTTGATCGTTATTTTAAGTGGTGGGGACGGCCGGAACTAATTTTTCAAAGATCTCATCTTTGAAAAATGGATTTCCTTACCTCAAAATGGAGCCTTAGTCTCCATTTTGCCCTTGCCAATCTATCGATTGGCAACTACACCACGGCAATAACGATCCCTATTTGAGCTCACTTCGCTCGCTCTTCAATTTCATTCTATTTCAAATTTTTAAATAATAGCTTTACGACTTACGACGGCGACGCCTTCTGGTGCCCAGACGGCTACTTTTGCTTCTCCATTGACGCGGATCCAGCCGAGTCCTGAGATGACGAGGTCTGTCTTGTCCTTGATGGTAAACTCATGGGAAACCAAGGGTGGAAATTCTTCTTTTTCCTTGCTGTTAGGGGGTGTTAGTAAGCCACCGACATGCTTGTCATAAAAGACGGTCGCTCCTTCGAGTTTGGTCCGATGAAGCTTGAGTTCGTTATCAAAGAAGGCGGTGAAACCTTGTTTTTCTCCCTTGATAAAGTCAAAGCGTCCCAGACCACCCAAAAAGAGGGTTTGCTCGGGATTGAGCTGATAAGTCTTGGGCTTGATTTCTTTTTTAGGACTGACATACTTGAGGTTTTTAGCCGTCAAGTAATGAGCCATCTGGTGGCGATGGATAATCCCTGGTGTATCATAGATGTAGGATCCATCGTCCAGTGGGATTTCAATCTTGTCCAGTGTTGTCCCTGGGAAGCGAGAGGTTGTAATGATATCCTTGTCTCCAGTGATTTCTTGGATGATCGCATTGATGAGGGTCGATTTCCCTACGTTGGTCACACCTACCACATAGACATCACGTCCCTTGCGGTACTGCTCAATCTTTTCCATCAAGTCCTTGATGGCACTCTTGTTTTGGGCAGAGGTGAGGACCACATCGACAGGACGCATCCCTTCTTCGTGGGCCCGCTCCATCAACCAATGGGTCACCTTGCTATCCTTGACAGACTTGGGCAAGATATCCTTTTTATTTCCAACTAAAAGGACATCATTACCTGCTACAAAGCGCGGTAAGCCAGGAATGACAGAACCATTAAAGTCAAAAATATCGACTACATTGACCACAAGTGCGTCACTATCCCCCACTTCGTGAAGGAGCTTTAGGAAATCATCATCTGTCAGATGCACATCTGTGATTTCATTATAGTGACGCAGACGGAAACAGCGTTGGCAATAGACTTCGCCTGTTTCCAAGCCCTTTTCAAGAGCTGATTGGGGAGTATAGCCTAGCCCCTCTTTATTTTCTGTCTGAATGGGGGCTCCACAGCCAATACAGAATAATTCTTCCATTCTTAGATTCCTTTTTTATATACAATTGGACCATATTTTTCGGCCATTTGCTTCATGACACGGCGTTCACGCGCCCGGTTGATCTGGGTCTTGATGGAGTC
Source organism: Streptococcus australis (assembly GCF_019930045.1). Classification (GTDB taxonomy): domain Bacteria; phylum Bacillota; class Bacilli; order Lactobacillales; family Streptococcaceae; genus Streptococcus; species Streptococcus australis_D. The sequence goes on from NZ_JAHZQQ010000001.1 coordinate 82,165, forward strand.
ATGCTCGACCAAAGGCTTGACCAAAATCGAGCGAATGCCTGCACGATGAGCAGCCCGGATATCCGTCATCAGTTGATCCCCGACCATGACCACTTCATTTTTCTTATAGTGGAAACGTTTGAGAGCCCGATCAATCCCAAAAGTAAAGGGCTTGAGCGACCAAGCTTCATAGTCAATATCAAATTTCTCAACAGCGCGCTTGACCCGTTTGGGACTATTATTAGACACCACGATAACTCGAATCCCTCCATCACGAAGATCATGCAACCACTGGCGCATCTCTGGGGTGCCGTCCGGATTGTTCCAAGCAATCAAGGTATTATCCAAATCCACAAGGACCGCCTTGATGCCTTGTTTTTTCAAGTCTGCAACGGTGAGATCATAGGCTGCTTCCACCGCAAAATCTGGTTTGTAATTTTCGATTGACACGTTTTTCTCCATTTTTTATATTCTCTTCATTGTAGCATAAATGGACGTATTTTGCACTTGCTTCGTTGTCTCCCCTTTGTAAGAGGACCCATTCTATCTCTTTGATATTCTCTAAAATAGACAAAATCGTTACAAAGTTCCAAAAACGTGGTATAGTAGAAGAAAAAAATACATGGAAGAGTTATGATAGCAAAAGAAAAAAAATTGAGGGAGGTTTCTCCTCTCCTCCAAAAAATCATCAATTGGTCCTCCATCATTGGAGCCCTCGCAACCCTTGCATTCTGTATCTGGGCCTACTTTTCTGGCATTCTTCAATCTAAAGAAACCCTGTCAGCCTTTATTTTGCAAGCCGGAATCTTTGGGCCTCCTCTTTTTATCTTGCTCCAAATTCTCCAGACGGTGGTGCCGATTATTCCTGGCGCTCTTACGTCTGTCGCTGGTGTCTTTATCTATGGCCACATCATTGGGACCATCTACAACTACATCGGCATCGTCATCGGCTGTGCCATCATCTTCCACCTCGCAAGAATGTACGGGCCTAAGTTTGTCCAGTCTATGGTCAGCCAGAAGACTTACGACAAGTATATTAACTGGCTCAACGAAGGCAAGCGGTTTGATCGCTTCTTCATTTTCATGATGATCTGGCCCATCAGTCCTGCTGACTTTCTCTGCATGCTAGCTGGATTGACCAATATGACCTTTAAGCGCTATATGACCATTATTATTCTCTGTAAACCGATTACTCTAGTCATCTACACCTATGGTCTCACCTATATCATCGACTATTTCTGGCAAATGACCTAAAAAAGATGTTGGGCAAACACCCAGCATCTTTTTTTATAGAATTCCTTTTTCTTTTTGAATAATGAGGTCTTTCAGAGAAATCAGAAGAACTGCTAACAAAATCATCCCCATCCCTATAAAATCAATCGCATAGAACTGATCGTTCATAATCATATAGGCGAAAAACACAGCGGAAATAGGCTCAATAGAAGCTAATAAACTCCCCTTGACTGCCCCGACCATCGAGGTTCCTTTAAGAAAGACCGTATAAGCAAAAATGGTTCCTAACACAATCAAGCCAAAGAGGGCCCAGAGGTTATCCGAAGAATAGTGTCCTTGAAAGGATACCAAGCCACTAAAAGGAAGCATGAGAATCCCTGGCAAGAGCATGCCTACCCCAATGACCAGCATGCTTCCCCATTTTTTGATTAAATTGAGGGGTAAAATGATATAGAGAGCGTAGGCAAAGGCCGAAAACAAGCCCCAGCCTAGACCCTTGGGCGTAATAGCCAATTGATTCAACTGTCCATGGGTGGCAATCAGGAAGGTCCCCCCAATTGCTAACAGCATGGAAGCAATCTCAGAGACAGTAGGACCAACACGATCCTTGATGCAGGTATAGGCTAAAACACCAACCGGGCATACGTATTGAAGCACTGTTGCAGTTCCAGCATTGGTTTCTGCAATAGCAATCAGATAGGCTAACTGAGTCAATAGCAATCCCAAAAAGGCGAAGAGAATCAAAGAGATATAAGAACTTTTATCCTTAAAAAAGGCAACAAACTTCTCCTTGTCAGACAGATAGGCAAAGAGAAGGAGGACGGCACCTGAAATTAGTAAACGAATATTGGTTAAAACGATAGCTGAAAAACCGTGGGCCATCAAATATTGCCCGCTCACTCCAGAAAGCCCCCAGGCAATTCCAGCAATCACAGTCATCACGGTTCCTTTGAAAGATGTAGACATGTTGCCTCCCAAAACGAATTAATACGGTACACTGCTTCTTCTCTATTCTATCACAAAAACCAGCCCAAATGGACTGGTTTTATGTAGGATTTAAAAACTATTTTTAAATCCTTTCTAGAAGATCTTATTCTTCTTTTCTCCCGTTCTTAGCCATTCCTAACCCGAGACCTCCTAAGAGAAGGAGCCCAGCTAAGCTAGTGAGGTTGGAGCTCACTTCTCCTGTTTCAGGAAGCGCGCGAGTTGTACTTGCTTCTTCTCCATTTTCAACTGAAACGAATTCATGATGAGGAGTCAAATCTTGAACCTCTGGCTCTTCTTTCTTTCGAGCAAGAAGTTGTGACGTCGGTTTAGCAGTTTGCGAAGGAAGGACTTTATCTGGAGATGGAGATACCGGTGTATGGTATTCAGGACGATTTGGAAGAACAGGATTTTCAGCTTCTTCCTTAGTAGACAAACGCAAGACAGTTGCTGTCAAAGCATCTAGTCGAAGTCCTGTTTCTGTCCAAGAGATTCCTTTTGGATCAGTTAGATTGCTAATACCTGCTCGTTCACCATCCACTAGAACATCTGCCTTTCTAAAGCGTTCGAAGTCCGTTCCTAATGCAAAGTCACGCGCCTTTGTATCGGCATTTACCAAGACTAGATAGACATCTCCATTGCTAGCAGTGATTTGGTAGCCAATCACCTGATCCTCTTCTTCAACTCCATTCTCACCTGGAATCGTCAAGAGCTTGACGTGGTTCTTCACTTCTTCCATGTTGTCCATCCGGAAGGCGTCTGTTGACTTACGAAGGGCAATCAAGCCTTTGGTGAAGGCGCGAGAGCGCGTATTCTCTGGATAGAGGGCTTCATTGGTTGCTTTTTCCCAATCGAAGTGGTTGATAGCATCGCTTGAATCATAAGAATCGTGGATAAAGTAAGGGTAATCAAATGGTTTTCCATTTTCATCTACTAATAAATGAGATTTGTTTGGAACCTTGTCATCGGAAACAGGCGTGCGGTAAGCTGGATCCTTGAATTGCTTAGTCCGACCATATTCTTGACCAGAATGAAGGAACGGTGTTCCTTGAGCTGTCAGCACGAGCAGGTTTCCGAGACGCAAGCGACGATGAATCTCTGCATTGTTGGCTGGGATACTAGGGTCCTTCTTGATCGACTGAGCGATAATATCAAAGAGGGTCAAGTTATCATGGGCCGCAATATATTGGATGACATCTCCTGGGCTATCTGCCTCAAAGTTGGTTGGTTGTGCGATGAGATTCTTAAAGATAGTCGCAATCTTTCGTTTTCCATTGGTGATAAAGGCTGGTTGTCCCTCATTTGGATAACCTGATTTTAGATTGTTTCGAACATCATCTGAGAATACAGCAACGGTGTCTGTTTTCTTCATCCAGGATTGGTCTGCTGGTTGTACAGGACTATTTTCATCACCTGCATAGGTCACCCAGCCTTCTCCCAACATGATGAGATTTGGATTCAGAGCCCGAGCCGCCTTGTAGGCTTCTTCGATAGAGGCCGCATCATGGTCACCCATCATGTCAAATCGGAAACCGTCCACCTTATAAGTATCTACTAAATACTTAATTGAATCAACCAAGACTCGTTTGGACATGTAGTGGGTGGTTCCCAAACGTCCACCACCAAAGCTTGTCCGAGGTGTACCGTCCGCATCCATGAAATGGTAGTAATTTGGCTCGATATCCTCAAAGATGTCCACGTTAGCTGTATGGTTATAAACAACGTCTAGTACCACTCCCATTCCGCGTTTGTGAATTTCATTGACCAAATTCTTGAATTCTTCAATCCGTTTTTGAGGATTGCTTGGATCTGTTGAGTACATACCTGTTAAGGCAAAGTAGTTCTGTGGATCATAACCCCAGTTGTAATTGCTGTTGCTTGATGCATACTCTAACAAGCGCTCGCTGTTTTTCAATTCATTAACGTGGTAATAAGACAGAACTGGCAAGAGTTGAACGTGGGTTACACCAAGGTCTTTGAGGTAATCCAATTTTTCAACAAAGGAAGCAAAGGTCCCAAATTGGCTCTTAAGCTCTGATGCCAAAGCCGGATCAGAAGTGAAGTCGCGGACATGAGCTTCATAGATGATAGCATCTTCTCGCTTCTTAAAGTTTGGAATGGACGCATAGGTTAAGTCACTCGGACCTAATCTACTTGGATCAACAAAGGCTGCTTTTGCTACCTTATGAACCGCATCTGTCTTGGACAATTCACTGTTCCAAGCTGCCAACGATTTGGCATACGGATCAAGAACGGTAAAGGTCTTCCCTTGGCGTTCAATTTCATACTGGTAGAAATAGCCCGTATAATCTTGGATATCCAGTCCTGAATCAGCAGAAAGAGTCTGCTTCCAAGTTCCTCGCTCCCCTTTTTCTAGAGCCACACGGCCAACTAGTTTTTCAGAATCGTTCTTATCATAGATGACAACGGATACCTTTTCCGCACTTGGTGACCAGAGGGTGAGATCAACCTTCTTCCCTCCTTCATGAAGATGAGCTCCGAGCGTTCCATCGTAGCTATAGGCTTCATCCTTGAGGCGCCAGTTCATTTTGGTTGTAAAGCGGTCATTGTCGTATTGAACCGTATAGGATTGATCAACCTGAGAGAAATCTCCTGTATAGGTTACTTTCTTTCCTGCTTCATCTAAAAGCAGGTCCGAGATGGTGACAGGATTTCCCTGAGCATCCGTGATCTTGGTCCGCTTGAGCAATTCTTCTTTCTGTGCTCCCGCCAAGGTCGAGAAGCTGGCTTCAATCTTTTCCTTACCGACATGCTGGGCACCTGTCATACGGATATCGTTGACATAATATGGATTGGTGTAAACAGTCGGATCATCGTCCCGTAAGAAAATCTGGCTATGGTTCTTCAAGTCAGCAAATTTATAATCTTCTTGTCGAATTTTCACATCATCTCCAGACTTACTCTCATCCAATAATAAGAAACCAAATTCTTTTGCAGCTTCCTTTAGGGGGATATCAATGTAACGACCGTATTTCCCTGTCGCTACAAAATCTGTCCCATCCGGCCAAGCAGCACTGCTCGGATTCTCTACATCTCCCCAATACCAGAGAGATTTTTTGTCATAATTTCCATCTGTCCGATAGTAATTGACTCTGACCGTTCCCTCTGCTTGAGGCTGATAAGAATAGACTTTATATTTGTCATCTAACCAAGCTTCATTCATTTTTGGAGAGAGCAATTCAATGGACTTGTCCCCTGTGATATTGTCCCCTTTAACATTGTTGATGAGGAAGCTAATCTTCTTAGCCTGATCATTTTTAAGTTTGACATCTAGATAATAGCCATAGTCATCCGTTTTTGCGTCCTTAAAGGATTGAGCACCCGTCGGCCAGTTTTCCGAAGGCTTTTCAACATCATCCCAGGTCCAAAGCCCCTGAGTTTCCTTGTTTTCTTCTGGTAGCTTTTTCACGTGAATCCGGATAGTCTGATCAGCTATCGGCTCCTCTGCCTTCTCAGACTGAGAAGAAGCCACTCCTTCAGTGAGGGCGCTTACATTTTCAGGCGCAGTGACACTTTCTTCCGCCACTTTTGGAGTTTCACTTGCCTCAGTGTTCGCAGCTGGTTTCACATCCGATGAAGAAATGCTTGCTTCATTTGACGGGGCTGTCACCACTTCTGAAGCTGGTGCAGGGGTATTGCCCACCTCATCCGCACTGACCGGACCAGCAAAGGCTGTTAATAAAGCCAAGCTCGTCGCAATCGCCACCGAACCAACGCCATTTTTCAATCGACGAATCGCATAGACGACTTGTTTATCGCCTGACACAGAAGGTTTCTGTTTCATATCTGTCTCCTTAAAATGATTAGTGTTCAACCAGTATAGCATGTAAGAATTATTTATGCAAGCGTTTTCTTAATTTATACTATCTTTTTATATTGTCCTCCCTAGTAAAAAAAACCAGCCCAAATGGACTGGTTTTATTCATAAAATATACTAATTTACGGCTCAACCAAAATCTTGATTTGAGATTTATCTTGCGTTAATTCGATAAAGCCATCTTGAACAATGTTTTCCAATTTGATTTTCTTGGTAACCAATTTTTCAGCAGAGAAATAGCCTTGTTCCATCAATTCCAATACTTTAGGGAAGATGTGGCGATAAGCGATAATCCCTTTAAGAGTCTTTTCTTGAATGGCGAATTCATTAGGATTGATGCTGGCTTCGCGTTCCCAAATAGAAACAACCATACACTCACCAGCCTTATGGACAGCTGCCAAAGCTTGCCCAAGAACAACAGGAACCCCTGTTACTTCATAAGACACATCCGCTCCACCATCCGTCAAGCGATGAATGGCTTCAACGATTGATTCACCTTCTTCTGGACGAACCACAATGGCACCTAGCTCTTCTGCTTTTGCTTGACGTTCAGGAGACAATTCAACCGCATAGATTTTTGAAGCACCTGCTGCACGAAGGGCTTCCACGATCAAGAGACCGATTGGACCTAAACCAAAGATAACAGCTGTATCCCCTGTTTTCAAAGCAGATTGACGAACTGCATAAACAGCCACAGCAGCAGGTTCTGTAAGCGCTGCTTGCTCATAGCTCAAGCTATCTGGAATCACATGGACTAAATCTCCATCTAGGACACAGTATTTAGCAAACCCACCATCTGCCGCAAGACCGACGAAGTTCAAGTTTGGATCAAGGTTGTAGTCACCAATTAAGTTGTGTTTTGCCAAAATTGGTTCAATCGTCACACGATCACCGACTTTAACACGAGTCACATCGCTTCCAACCTCAACAATTTCTCCAGCAAACTCGTGACCGAGGGTAACGGGTGCTTTTTGACCAGAATAAACATGCTCCTCTGTTGGAATAAAGATTGGCCCATCCAAGTATTCATGCAAGTCTGTCCCACAGATTCCTGTGAATTTGACCGCAACCTTTACTTGATGAGGTTGTACTTTAGGGACTTCTACTTCTTCGATACGAACGTCCTTCTTGCCATGCCAGCGAGCAGCTTTCATTGTTTCCATATGATTCTCCTATTTTTCCATGAATTGCAATTCCCTTTCAGGAAACCCGACAACCATATTGTAAGCCTTTTCACAAGCTTTGTCAAGAAGAAACAGACGGTTAATATCTTAATTATCGGTCCGAGATGACTCTAATTTCCAACCGACAATCCAGCCCAGAACAAGAAGATAATTTTCAAAAGCTCCAATAGCATTTACTGGCAAATGATAGTTGAGATAAGCAAATAAATGATTCGTCCCAATTCCAATGCCACCAACAATCAAGGCCAATAAAACCGTACGAAGATAAAACCAATCATATTTGAGATTTACAGCAATGAGAATCACAAGAACTGCCACATTCCAAATCCCAATTTCCCGTTGCCAACCGGCAGAAATACCATATCCCGAATGACTTCCCATATAAGATGGAAAGAAGAGCTGGAAGATAATCGCTCCAGACATGGCGATGATAACCAGGACAAATAAGACTCTTAAAAATTTGTTCATGTAACTCCTCCTAATGACAGTTGATATGTAATGATCTTTCCTATTCTAACACAATTTTATGGATAGTAAAAACCAACCTCTCGGCTGGTTTTTTCTCTATTACTCTTCTTTCAACTTAGCCAATTCTTGGGCAAGTAACTTGAGAGCTACTTGTGGGTTAGCTTGGCCTTTAGTTGCTTTCATGAGGAAGCCGGTGAAGGCCTTGTCCGCATTACGCTTCCCTGACTTGAAGTCGGCTACTGCTGCTTCGTTGTCTGCAAAGACTTGGTGGATGATAGGAATCAAGACTTCAGGATCTGAAATCTGTACCAATCCAGCATTTTCGACGTATTCACGCGCGCCACCACCGTTTTTCGCCAAATGAACGAAGACTTTCTTGGCAATCTTAGATGAAATGGTTCCATCTTCGATGATGGCAATCATTTCGACCAAGTTTTCCGGTGTCAATTGGATTTCTTCCAGCGTTTTGCCTTCTGCGTTCAAGAACTGCGCCACTTCACCTTGGAGCCAGTTAGACACTTGTTTGGCATCGCCACCAAGGGCTACCGCTGCTTCAAAGAAGTCAGAAGTGACTTTCGTCGCTGTCAATTGGTTGGCATCATAGTCAGACAAGCCAAGCTCTGCCACATAGCGAGCACGACGGTCTTTTGGAAACTCTGGCAACTCTGTGCGCATTTCCTCGATCCACTCATCTGAGATTTCAAACAATGGAAGGTCTGGTTCTGGGAAGTAACGGTAATCCGCTGCTCCTTCTTTGACACGCATAAGAATGGTGCTCTTATTTGCTTCATCATAACGGCGTGTTTCTTGACGAATGACCCCACCTGAACGCAAGATTTTCGCTTGACGCTCAACTTCGTATTCAAGACCTTTACGGACGTTTGAGAAAGAGTTCAAGTTTTTCAACTCCGTCTTGGTACCAAATTCCTCTTGGCCGTATGGGCGAAGGGAAATGTTGGCATCGACCCGCATCGATCCTTCTTCCATCTTGACGTCTGAAATACCTGTGTATTGGATGACTTCTTTGAGGGCTGTCAAATAAGCGTAGGCTTCTTCTGGAGAACGCATATCTGCTTCAGAGACGATCTCAATCAATGGCACCCCTTGACGGTTGAGGTCTACATAAGAGAATCCATCTGTTCCATGCGTATTCTTACCAGCATCTTCTTCCAAGTGGGCCCGTTCAATCCCAATTTTCTTAGTTGAGCCGTCTTCTAATTGTACTTCAATCCAACCGTTGAAACCGATGGGCTCGTCAAATTGCGAAATTTGGTAGGCCTTTGGATTATCAGGGTAGAAATAGTTCTTACGGTCAAAGTGCATGTGCTGGTGGATGTCCATATTCAGGGCCAAAGCAGCCTTAATACCAGCGTCCACAACACCCTTGTTCAAGACAGGAAGCACCCCTGGGAAAGACCAGTCGATCACATTGGTATTGGCATTTTGCTCGTTCCCAAAGTGAGCAGAGGTTGGTGAGAAAATTTTTGAGTTTGTATTCAATTCAACGTGGACTTCAAGTCCGATGACTGTTTCAAAGTTCATTAATTGTCACCTCCGAAAATAAGGGGTTGTTGCTTGTAGTAATCCGTTGTTGCTTCAAAGGCAGCTGCAGCTTGGTAGATGGTCTCTTCCGAATACTTCGGACCAATCAACTGCAAACCAACTGGAAGACCTTGAGCAAATCCTGCAGGAATCGAAATCCCTGGAAGACCCGCCAAGTTAACTGGAATGGTCAACAAGTCCGCCAAGTACATGGCAACAGGATCATGGTTGAGCGAATCCAAATCAAAGGCCACGCTTGGAGCTGTAGGACCAAGGATGAGATCGTAATCCGCAAAGACTTTTTCGAAGTCTTGGATAATAAGTGTCCGGACTTGACCAGCTTTCTTGTAGTAAGCATCGTAGTAACCAGATGACAAACTGAAGGTTCCCAGCATGATCCGACGTTTGACTTCATCACCAAAGCCTTGGCTACGAGTGTTCACGTAGATATCATCCAAGTTCTTGGCATCTTCCGCACGGAAACCATAACGAATCCCGTCAAAACGTTGCAAGTTTGAAGAAGCTTCAGATGAAGCGATGATGTAGTAGACAGCAACCCCGTATTTAGAATGAGGCAGGCTGACTTCTTCGACAGTTGCTCCCAATTTTTCAAAGTGCTTAGCTGCATTAAGAATCGTTTCTTTGACTTCTGGGTCAATCCCTTCCCCAAGGTATTCCTTAGGAAGGGCAATCTTCATGCCTTTGATATCTTGACCGATCTTAGAAGTATAATCTGCTACGCGGACGGGCGCTGAAGTTGAATCTTTGACATCTTCACTGGCAATGACATTGAGCAAGAGGGCATTTTCCTTAACGGTTGGTGCAAAAGGACCAATTTGATCCAATGAGCTACCAAAGGCAATGAGACCAAAGCGGGAAACCGTTCCATAGGATGGCTTGAGACCAACAATCCCATTAAAGGCAGCCGGTTGGCGGATAGAACCCCCAGTATCTGAACCAAGGGACAAACGGACTTGCCCTGAAGCCACAGCTACAGCAGAACCACTAGATGATCCACCAGGAACCTTGCAGTGGTCCCAAGCATTCTTGGTTGGTCCATAGTAAGAAGTTTCACCAGATCCCCCCATGGCAAATTCATCCATGTTGGTCTTTCCGATGACAATCATCCCTTTTGCCTTGGCATTAGCAACCGCTGTCGCATCAAAGATGGGCTCATAGTTATAGAGCATTTTTGATGCCGCAGTCGTCAAGATGCCATCTGTTGAGATATTGTCTTTGACGGCGAGTGGAATCCCTGATAGAAGATTATCTGCATCGATTCCTTTTTCATCAATGGCCTTGGCTTGTGCAAGGGCCACTTCTTCAGCCACCGTCACAAAGGCATTGACTGCTTCTTCACGCGCCTTGATATCGTCAAGTGTCGCTTGGGTCAATTCGGTTGCTGAAATTTCCTTAGAGACAAGGAGGTCGTGCAACTCTTCAATAGTTTTTTGATTGAATGACATTAGGCATCTCCTCCATCTTCTAGGATAGCTGGCACCTTGATGTAGTAATTGTCTTTTTCAGGTACATTTTTAAACAAACGGTCGCGGTCAGTGCCTTTTTCAGCGACATCCGGACGCAATACGGTCTTACGATCCGCCATGGTCGTTGTTGGAGCCACACCGGTTGTGTCCACTTCTTCCAACAATTCCACCATGTCGACAATCTTCGACAAGGTTGTCGCAAACTCAGCTGTCTCTTCTGGAGAGAATTTCAATTTTGAAAGATTGGCAACGTGGGTTACCTCTTCTTGCGTAATTTTCATCTTGCTTCCTTTCGTGAATTGATGATTTTTCAATACCCTCTATTTTACCATAATTTAGCTCAATTTGCTTGCCTTAGAAAAAATCTGTAGGACTTTTTTGTCGCTACAGATTCTTCATTTTATATTGCTTTTTCACCTAATTGTCCCATCTCTATTAGAGTTTCTTTCCAGAGTTCCTGGACATGAGATGCGAGGTAGCAAGAAGCCAAGTCATAAGAAGCCTGATGAAATGGTGCAAGGTCACTTTCAAAGAGCTGGACCAGCTTGTCTGCCAACTCTTTCACCAATTGTTCTTCTTGCACTGTCTCGCTATAAGGTACCAAAAAGCCATTTTCACCCTCTTTTATAAAAGTTGGATTGCCATAACGGGCATCAAAGCCGAGCAAGGCTAACCCTGCTCCGGCCGCCTCCATCAAGGTCAATCCAAAGGTCTCCCACTGGGAAGTCGTGACATATACTTGAAACTGGGGATAGAGAGAATCTAGATCTGCATGCCCTCGAAGCAAGATATAATCATCCGCATAAAGATCTTGAATAAGCTGGCGCAAAGTAGGCTCCTCTCCTCCTTTACCAAAGATATGAAATTGCAAACTGGGCACCTTTTGATGGGCTAGAGCAACCGCTCGAATGGCTAAATCAATTCGTTTACGAGGATCCAGACGAGAGGCCGTCATCATGCTCAGAGGTTGGCGCGGGGACGATGGTTGCTGTAACTGATCCAAATGTCCAACAGGAAGTACATAAATAGGAAGTACATCTATACCTTGCTTTTTAAAAGTTTCTAATAAGACCTCTTTTTGAAGTCCTGTTGCTACTAGCAGGAAGTCAAAGCGTCGCATATATTTAAATACATAATAGTACTCATAGTTAAGAGAACCATTCAAAAATTCATGTTCCGAGTGAAAGACAAAGCCTAAACGAGCAGAAGTCTTTTGCTCAAGAATTGGACGGGTAAAGTCCATTAATGAAGCCCGATCAAGCAGGAGGATATCTTCTTTCCCTAGATTAAGTCGAGCAAGAAAACGTTCCAACACTTGGGTTTGGGTCAATAAGATTTCTGTCCCCAATTGGTAAAACCATTGTTCTCCCTGCTTGATTTCTTGAAAAGCTACTTTGCCATCTTGATGGTGATAGGTTCGCCGCACGATGATCCCACCCACAAAGTACTCTGTAACCATTTTTTTGGCCCCATACCACTCCCGTTTTACAATGGACCCTCTCACTAGATAATCAACATAGCGGACACAGTCTCTATGATAAGGATCTAAAGTAAAGACCAGCGATTGGTTATTAGAAAGCTGGTAATGTGCCTCCGTCTCCGTCTTTTTCACCAAGTCTAGTCGCGTTAACTGAAAGTCCATTTGTAGAGCCCCGACTGTGACAGAAGGAACATTGGTTGCTTGATCCGTAAAGCTGAGATAGGCATATAAGAGTTCTTCATCCTTGTGGCCAAGCGAAAGATAATAGGCTAACTTCTGAGGACTGGGCCAGGTCGTAAAGACAAATCGTGCTGGCTCCTGTAACTGACGAAGCATGATCGCCCGAGAAGCTTGAGCTACATCTACCCCATTTGGTTCATAGCCCACCAAAAGATTAAAGGTATAAATGGTCATGTAGCTACCTCCTCTCGACAATTGAAGAGTGTAAGCAAATCTTCTTTCCTAGCCAATTGTAAGACATCTCTTTGTTCCTCAATCCGACTAGTAAACTCTTCTGGTGATTGCAACACTTCTTTGATCTTTTCTAGTAATAATTCGCCGGAGGTCAGGACAGTTGGTAATTTTTGATATGCTCCCCAATGAACAGTGGTGTCTAATCCAAGGATTAACTGTCCATTTTCAATCGCCCTCATGGTGGCTGCTAAAACTTCCTTGCCCTGGTTCAAATCCAAATATAGCGAGCAACTTACCAATAGCTCCTGGAAACGCTCCTCTGAACAATTCGGATGGAGATAGAGATTTGAAAAGGAGTTTAGGTTCGTTAATTTTGGTCCCATGTTGGTCAGGGCTGCAACATGAAAGTCCACTTCAGGAAGACTTTCTACCAAATAGGCCAAGCCTTCTACCTCTTCTGATGCTGTCATGATCAAAGCCTTAGCTTGAAAGGCCATTGTCTCGGGATCAACCAATCCAGCCACATAGTGAAGGTCCGTGTTTCGATCTTCAGGAGCATAGTAATTCAAGATGAGAATCTGCTTGACTTGTTTTTGAAGGTCGTCTAAATTCTCTTGCTGAGGACTGCAAAAAATGAGGTCTTCCTTTCTAAGTTCTTGTAGAAGGGGAACTACCTTCGAATCCAAACAGATAAGGGGTTCCTGACCAGAAAGGACCTTATCTAATAGGGCTCGTCTCAATTCCTCCTCATTGGCATAAAGCTGATCTCGACCAGACTTTGTCTGATAGAGGAAATACCCCTTTTTGACAAAATGATGCAAGACCTCTTCCTGATTTCGATTGTAGTAAATTTCCAGGTAGGTTTGTCCATCTTCTTCCAACAGTCGTTGACGGCTTCTCCAACCATAACGATTGTAATCCTCAACGGTCAGAACAGTATCCCCCTCACCCAACCACTCCACACGCTCTACAGTTCGTGATTGGATATCTTTTCGTAAGATTATATTTCCACGTCGTTTCTGACCATCAAAAATATAGGTCGTAATCCCCATGGTCCACGGCTCCCAATAGGCAGGAACAGGTAGGTCATTGAAAAAGAGGGGCTTGCCCTCTCTAGAGCTGGGATCTGTATAGGTCAAGAGGGAAACCAAGCTAGCTTCTCCCAGACCCAAATCTGTTTCTAAATTGGTAAACAGAACCTGATAAGACTGACCCAAGATAGCCAGTAGCTTTCTGACTTTTTCCAGCTCTCTACTATTTTCTGGTGCAATGACTAGCATAAGAATCCTTTCTAAAAAGAAGCCCACTAACTAAGAATTTAGGGCTCCAACAAACCTAAGTTCATACGGGCACGTTGATAGGTTTCTGTTTCTTGTAGCTGGGCTTCTTCAAGCTTTTCAATCGCTCGTTTCAACCTCGTCTTGTAGATATAACGATGCCAAGTCAAATCATACCCCATCATTCCTAAAAGGGCCAGTTTTTCATTTTTAGCTTCCATCTCATCTGAGACACGCTTCTCAGTCCAGACCTGAGATAGGGTGTCCTCTCTGCCAACTCGATACCAGTAGATACACTTCTCTGTATGAATGACACGCTCAGCCTTCAGCAACAACTTATACATCAAGAAATTATCCTCTACATTTTTCCCAAGGGGAAAACGAAGGTCGTCAAAGAGAGAAAGCTTGTAGAGCTTCATCATGGCACAGGCCCAAGCCATGTCCTTGGTTTCCTGGACAGCGTCTTGGTCGATAATCTCCCGCCCCTCATACACCGCTTCTGAGTAGGTCTCTTCCGTCACTTTAATGAGGTACTTGCTTCTCGATTCATCATATAAATTGTAGTTCCCAATGGAGATATCGGCCTCATATTTTATTAATTGGTTATAGAGGGTTTCAATATAGTCTTCCGTTACCCAATCATCTGGGTCGATAAAGGTAATATAGTCCCCTGTTGCTAAATCAATCCCCGCATTTCTTGCAGCAGATAAGCCACCATTTTCTTGGCGGATGTAGCGAATACGAGTATCCTTCTTAAAAAACTCCTTACAGATAGCTTCTGATTGGTCAGGAGACCCATCATTGACCAAGATAATCTCCAAATGAGGATAGGTTTGGGTCACAACAGTCTCAAGACACTGGCTCAGATACTTTTCCACATTGTAAATGGGAATCACAATACTAATGACTTCTTTTTTTTCCATCTTCTATTTCTCAACTATCTTTAGATATTGGCGGATAGCTTCAATCATCTGATCTACTTGCTGGTCTTCAAAAAGGTGATTTTGCCCAGTCTGATCATGATTGGTACTAACAAAGGAATAAATCGGCTTGCCCAACTGGTGGATTTTTTGAGTAATTTGGTCCACTTCTCCATATGGATTGATATCCAAATAAAAATCGATTTTTTCTAGGACCTTGCGGCTCGTCAAAGGATCAAAGGCGGGATAAAGGATTAAATTTGGATACCGTTCCAGCTGAATCAAGCCAAAACCAAAATGGGTGTGCGCCAATACATGAAAAGCTACATCTGGAAAGGCCTTCAATAGAAGCTCTACCTCATGTAAATCTGCTGAATGAGTATAGACAGCAGTATGATAGGGGAATTCCCCTATTAGATCTTCCAAGCGCTGCTGCATGAGTGGCTTTCTTAATAAGTTATCTTCCCAAGATAAAGCATAATAGAACCACCAAATCTCTCTGAAACGATTGAATCGTTTAGCTGTCCAAGGCTTATTATGAGATGTATAATGAATGACTGCTGGAAGGCCTTGAAACTCATCATACCAGGCTAAGTCCCCATACTGATGCTGATCCTTATCCGATCCCACTTGAAGGTTATAGGTTAAAGGCAGGCGAAGCCAAGCATCCTTGAAGTAGTGATTCAAAATTCCTTGATCTCCATAGACATGCTGGTGATGCTCCTTGGTCAAGTCAAAGAGAGCTTGAGTCGTCTGGTGATCACGCCACCAAGCCAAGTCCAATACGAGTAGTCCGGCATTGAAGCCCTCTCTTGTTGTCGGACGATCCTCTACCGCTCCTAACCCACAGCCATCTAAATCTACTTCAAATAAGTCTGATAGAGATTTCGTCACAATCATATCACAATCCAAATAGAGAACACGATCTTCTTCGACTAATTCTGGGATGCAATAACGGAAAAAGGTCGCATAATGAAGATGCGAGCTTGGAAGTGAGAACTGTTTGAAACTCTCCGCAGCAACCCGACAGTTCAAAATCTCTGAGTCAATGGTTGCCAAACGATGATTCATCAGTTGAAACCACTCTGTAGGGATATTCTCATTCAGTACATAGATTTTTAAGTGGCGATGATGGGCACAAAGTGATTTGATAGCAATTTCTAATTTTTCCATATAGGATAACTCTGCTACAAAGACAACTGCTTTTCTACTCATTCATTTCTCCTTCTTAAACACCCTTAAGAATATCATTTTTGGAGTTACAAAACAATGGCTAGCTCCTAAAAAATAGTATCAGATTCTTCATCTGATACTATCTTACAAATCAATCGTTAGTCTTTGATTTTGTTTAGTTTCTCATCTACTAGTGTTGCACCTAAAACGTATTTAAAATGATTCAGAGCAAATTGATGATTCTCTACTGTTAGGGAGGCTACAGCAGACTCCACTACTTGAATCTGATAGCCCAGATTATAGGCATCAATAGCTGTATGGAGAACACAGATATCCGTCAAAACCCCTGTCAAAATGACAGTATCCACTCCCCGCTCTCGTAAGCGGATGTCCAAATCAGTCCCTGAAAAGGCAGAATAATGACGTTTGTCCATCCAAAAGACACGAGCATCTGACTGATAATCCTTGAAAAAATTAGCCAAAGGCCCATAAAGATGACGACCAGTAGTCCCCATAATATTGTGAGGGGGAAATAGTTTACTTTCCGGATGAAAAGGATCGTCCAAATCGTGGCCATCAATAGCAAAGAAGACATAAGCTCCCTGCTTAAAAGCTTCCTCTGTCACTTGAGCAATAGTTTCTGAAATAGCCTGGGCAGGCGCTCCAGCGGTCAGTTTTCCATCATCTGCGACAAAATCAACTGTGTAATCAATTGAAATCAATGCTTTGTTCATTAGTAGTCTCTTTTCTTAATTTCCTCAAAGATATCTGGAATCAACACCTTGAGATAAGTTCCCTTCATCCCAAGCGAACGACTTTCAATAATTCCTGCTGACTCCAACTTCCGAAGTGCATTGACAATCACTGAGCGAGTAATGCCAATCCGATCCGCAATAATAGACGCTGTCAACTGCCCTTCATTACCTTTCAATTCACTAAGGATAGCGGAAACCGCCCGCAGTTCAGAGTAAGACAAGGTATTAACAGCCATATTGACCGCTGTCCGGCGACGAATGTTTTTCTCATCTTCCTCTCGTTGGAAGTTCAACATTTGAATCCCAACTACAGTACTAGCAATCTCAACCAAGATCAAATCATCATCGTCAAACTCTTTATCATTGCGCCAGATAATCAAAGATCCCAAACGAATCCCAGAAACATGAATGGGTGCAATGGTCGTTAAGCCATCAGGAAATTCAGACTTGGTCTCTACCGGAAAGACGGTCAAATCATGTTCGATAGGAAGGTTTGCTTCTGTTTCATAGACTAAACTAGCTGCTTTAGCATAATCTTCCGGTAATTTTTTATTGTCAAAAAAAGCCTCAACCCGGTCATTATTCGTCTTGTAGCGCATGAAATAACCTAGAAGAGTTCCCTTGCTATTAATAATACAAGCGTTACAATGAATGATATCAGCCAGTTGACGGGCAATTGCATTATAAGGCATTTCATCTTGCAACTGTTCTTCAGAACGTTTCAAGATAGATGTAATTTTTCTCGTTTTTTCTAATAATTTAGCCATAATAAACCTCGCATGTAGTCAGCTAAAGTATATCATATAAGTGAGGGAATTTCAATCAAATTATCTGAAAATTATTTATTTTTTCTACAATTCTATTCAATTCTGAAAAATTAGGCTTATGTAACAAAATATTCGCTAGATTCATTCAAAAAAAGAAACCGCCTATTAGCGATTTCTCTTACTCTTATCGTTTGTATTGTTTTAAGAAACGGGTCATCTTCTCTTGAATTTGAGCCAATTCTTCCACTCGTGGAAGGTAAACAATCCGGAAATGATCTGGCTCTTTCCAGTTGAATCCACGTCCGTGAACCAAGAGAACCTTTTCTTGTTTCAAGAAATTCAAGACAAACTGCTCATCATCATCCACTCGATACATCTCGCGATCAATCTTAGGGAAGATATAGAGACCAGCTTTTGGTTTGACAGCTGAAAGTCCTGGAATATCATTGATGGCCTTGTAGATAAAGTTCCGTTGTTCGTAAATTCGACCACCTGGGAGCAAGAGCTCATCCACTGACTGGTAGCCTCCCAAAGAAGTCTGTACCACTTGTTGGGCCAAGACGTTTGAACACAGGCGCATATTAGAAAGCATGTTCAAACCTTCGATATAGCCCTTCACGTGGTGTTTTGGTCCAGACAAGACCATCCAGCCGACACGGAAGCCCGCGATGCGGTGTGATTTGGACAAACCGTTCATGCTGACACAGAATAAATCTGGCGCGAGACTAGCAATGGCTGTGTGTTTGGCACCATCCATGACCAAGCGATCATAGATTTCATCTGCAAAGATAATCAAGCCATGTTGGCGAGCAATCTCGACAATTTCCAACAACACCTCATCTGGATAAAGAGCTCCGGTCGGGTTGTTAGGGTTGATCACGACGATAGCCTTAGTGTTCGATGTGATTTTTGACTTGATATCATCAATATCAGGATACCACTCAGCCTCTTCATCACAGACATAGTGCACTGCATTACCACCTGCTAGGCTGACCGCTGCTGTCCAAAGAGGATAGTCTGGCATTGGTACAAGTACTTCATCCCCATTATCCAGCAAGCCTTGCATAGACATCACGATTAGCTCACTAACACCATTTCCGATATAGATATCATCAATCTCAACATTCGGAATCTTTTTCAATTGGCTATACTGCATAATGGCCTTACGAGCAGAAAAAATTCCTTTTGAATCCGAATACCCTTCACTATCCCGAGCATTCATAATCAAATCATGAATGACTTCGTCGGGAGCTGTAAACCCAAATTCAGCCGGATTTCCTGTATTTAAGCGAAGGATTTTCTCCCCGTTTGCCCGCATGCGCATCGCTTCTTCTAAGACTGGACCACGAATATCGTAAGCGACGTGCTCCAGTTTGACGGACTTATTGTATTCTTTCATGATTTTTTCCTCACTTTATCAAACTGCTTCCATTATACCACTAGTTAATCTCGAGTACAACTAAGCAACCTCTTTCATTTTCGATGAAATCCTATAGATATCTGATTTGACCTTTACTTTCTATGGTAAAAGGTTTAAAATATAATTATAGGTAACATAAATGGGTTCATCCATTTCATTTTCACGTTTTTCAAGCAGTAAAGGAGGACGGAACATGTCTCAAAAATACGAAAACATCATGGTTGCAGTTGATGGATCTCGCGAAGCTGAACTCGCTTTTGAGAAGGGGGTCAATGTTGCGTTGCGAAACGGTTCTAAACTTACCCTTGCTCATGTCGTTGATACACGTGCTTTACAAAGTGTCTCTAGCTTTGATGCCGAGGTGTATGAAGGATTCCAAACAGAAGCCAATGAACTATTAGAAGGGTATATCAAGCGTGCAAAAGAAGCTGGCGTCCAAGATATTGCTTCGGTGGTTGAAATGGGAAATCCAAAAGTCCTCTTAGCAACTGATATCCCAGAAGCAGAAGGTGTTGACCTCATCATGGTTGGGGCGACTGGTCTAAATGCTTTTGAACGTTTACTAGTTGGTTCTTCTTCTGAATATATCCTCCGCCATGCCAATGTCGATTTGTTAGTGGTTCGTGAGTCAGAAAAGACCTTATAAACTTTATAAAAAACAAAAAGGTGTGAAGGAGAATGAATTTCCTCACACCTTTTTAGTTTCCTCAGATTCTACTGTTTTTTCAGAGCAATGTTTTTGATAAGCTTTGATTTGCCGTTCCAGCTCTTTTTGAATGGCTGGCTCAGGTGCATACTTTTCTTCCCAGTCGTCTGGTTTTAAAATTTTATGCGTGACTTCATCAAAGTGTGCCTGACCATCTGGGAAAATTTTCCCCATATTGGCGCGGTGAACAATCTCAAAGACCTCTTCAGGATCAACCCCCATTAGAACAAAACTACCATAAGTCAGATACAGCGTATCAATCAAGGCATCAACCTGCCCCACCAAGGAGATCTCAGCTGGATGTTTGCTACGAACCTTATTAGCTGCCTCATCTAGGGCTTGATGCAAGCTTTCAATTGAACGATCAAAGGTTGCTTCATCTTTGCTAGCCGCGCGGATAAATTCAACCAGTTCTTCCTGCTTAAACATGGTTCGGTAAAGAGCCTCTTGATTGTCCCAGGCCTTTGGTTCTTCCTGGGTTTGACCATCCATGAGTTGATGAAAGGCTTTGACCTTATTAAAGTGGTCATCGCGACTAACAAAAAGTGACTGATCCGTGATAATACCAAAATGTTCCAGCGCTTTTTTGATCCCATCTTTGGTATTACTGGTCGTCGTATGCTGAGCTACTTCTTTAACCTTGCTTGTCCCATTCCCCATCGCAATCGACAGACCGACACCCGAAAGCATCTCTAAGTCATTATCCGAATCTCCAAAGGCCATAACTTGGTCCATCGAGAAGCCAAATTCTTCTCCTACAATCCGAATCCCCTCCATTTTTGAGTTACCAGGGTTGATAACATCTGCCGCAAAGGGACTGGAACGCGTAAATTTTAAATCAGGAAAAGCTTGCTCAACTTTTTGAGTGTCTTTAGGACTAGCTAATAAGAGAACCTGATAAACTGGTCCTTGAGCAATTTGTTGCAGTTGCTTTTGGTCCTGAGGGACAACCTTGCTAACCACCTTGTTGAAGCCTTGACTAACTGCCTTCGAAAAGCCTTTTGGTACAAATCGTGCAGACCATAGAGAAATCGGACTCAGACCAAAACTCATAATGCGCGAACCTTCAACTCCATCTTCTGTTCCTAAGGCGATTTCGATGCAATGTTTCTTTGCATAGTCAATCAAGTGACGAAGATTATTCTTATCAATTGGAGAAGCAGATAAGACCTTGTCCTTGGTAAAAATATACTGACCATTATAGGTGACCGCAAAATCAAAGTCATAACGCTCTATAAAAGGACGGACAAAGAAGGGGCCTCTCCCTGTTGCCAAACCAACAAAAATTCCTTGTTCCTTTAAGGCGCGAATGGCTTTTTCGGTCGACTTTAAAACCATTCTACTATCATTGACCAAGGTTCCGTCAATGTCAAAAAAGACCGCTTTTATTTCCATGATAACTGCTTTCTTTCCGTTTTATGATACAATAAATTATAACACACATTCTAAGGAGACACACATGATTAAGAAAATTTTGGCCCTTCATACAGGAGGGACCATCTCCATGCAGGCGGATGCCACTGGAGCTGTCGTGACCAATTCATCCAACCCCATGAACCATATTGATCTGTCACTGGCAGGGATTGAGCTTACTTCAGAAGATTTTTTTAATTTACCTAGCCCTCATGTAACTCCTCAGCACATGTTGCAACTTTATCATAAGATTCAGAAAGAGGCTTCCCAGTATGATGGGATTGTCATCACCCACGGTACCGATACTCTTGAAGAAACAGCCTACTTTCTAGATACCATGGACTTGCCAACTATTTCGGTAGTCCTGACAGGAGCCATGAGAAGCTCCAACGAATTAGGGAGTGATGGCGTCTATAACTATCTGACTGCCATCCGGGTCGCGGCAGATCCCAAATCACAAGACAAGGGTGTTTTGGTCGTGATGAATGACGAAGTCCATGCAGCCAAGTACGTGACCAAAACCCATACAACCAATGTCAGTACTTTTCAAACACCAACTCACGGTCCTCTAGGCTTGGTCATGAAAAAAGAAGTTCTCTATTTCAAAACAGCTGAACCTCGTGTTCGATTTGATTTGCAAGAGATTAAGGGAGTCGTCCCCATTGTTTCTGCCTATGCTGGCATGAAGACAGACCTTCTTGATATGCTAGATGTTCGACAAATGGATGGCTTAATTATCGAAGCCTTTGGTGCAGGAAATCTTCCTAGGGAGGTTGCGGAAAAACTCTTTGAGTTTCAAGAGTCTGGCCTCCCCATTGCTTTAGTTTCTCGTTGCTTCAATGGGATTGCGGAACCAGTTTATGCCTACGACGGTGGCGGAGTTCAACTTCACGAGCACGGCATCTTCTTTGTCAAAGAGCTCAATGCCGCCAAGGCTCGGCTAAAACTCTTGATCGCAATCAATGCTGGCTTAAAAGATAAAGAATTAAGAGATTATATGGAAGGTTAAAATAAGAATAGAAGGCGTGATGGTTGATACATCCGCCTTTTGAATTTAAAAATAGCTTTGGTGGACTGAGATAATGACTGACAAAATAAATTTCAACATGGTTCGCATAGCTAGGACCTCTTTTCTGTTTTTTACGATTATAGGTCCACAAACTTAAAAAAAGATAAAAAGAGAGTAGGAAAGAAATCAGTAATTCGTTAGAATTCGATTTCGTCGTCCCACCTCCGCACAGTTGAGTAAGGCTGTAAAAGCTGATGAAATCAGCGTAGTAGAGCCCGCTCAACCACTGCGGTTTGCTCGACAATCCAAAGATAATTGAGAGGCCGGACTTTTGTCCTAGCCTCTTTTTCTTATCACTTCTTAATCCAGGTGTTCTTTCTGTTCCAAATGCAGAGACAGACAGTGCCAGTCTGGATGCTCTCGCCAATTAGGAGTTGTCACCACTTGAACAGCTACCTTTCGCGCTTCCTCTAAAATCGGATAATCTTCAATGAGGTTGGCCACTTGAAATTCTGGTATACCTGATTGACGCGTTCCAAAGATTTCCCCAGAGCCTCGTAGCTTGAGGTCTTCTTCTGCCAAGACAAACCCATTGGTTGTTTCGGTCATGATTTTCATTCGACGCTTGCCTGATTCTGTTTTAGGATTGGCAACTAATACTGCGTAAGACTGCTTATCACCACGTCCTACCCGACCTCTCAGCTGGTGCAATTGGCTCAATCCAAAGCGGTCTGCATCCATGATAATCATGACGGTGGCATTGGGAACATTAACTCCAACCTCGATAACAGTTGTAGAAACTAGTAAGTCAATTTCTCCTTGCTTAAAGGCTTGCATAATGGCGTCTTTTTCTTCCCCCTTCATCTTACCATGGAGGAGGGCAATACGGACACGATCCCCGAAGTAAGCAATCAATTCTTCCTCTAAGGCAATAGCGTTTTTGAGGTCCAAGGCTTCAGATTCTTCAATCAAAGGAGAAATAACATAGGCTTGGGAACCTTTTTGAATTTCTTTGACCAGCCAATCCAAAACCAAGTTTAACTGTTGGTGCTTGACCCATCGGGTGATGATTTCTTTTCGACCAGCTGGCATTTGATCGATGATGGAAACGTCCATATCTCCAAAAGCAGTGATTGCCAGGGTCCGAGGGATTGGGGTCGCTGTCATCATCAAGACATCCGGATTTTGGCCTTTTTCACGCAGGATCCGTCTTTGGGCCACACCAAAACGGTGCTGCTCATCAATAATGATCAAGCCTAAATCATGAAAATGAACCCCCTCCTGAATCAAGGCATGGGTTCCCACAACAAGGTCCACTTGCCCTGACTTAATCAAATCCAACCGTTCTCGTCTCTCCGCAGCTTTTAAACTTCCTGTCAAAAGAAGGATTCTAAGGTTAGAAAAAAGAGATGTCAAACTTTGTAAATGTTGCTCGGCCAAAATTTCTGTCGGTACCATCAAGGCCGCTTGTTTGCCAGCTGTCACAGCAGCATACATGGCTAATCCAGCAACGACGGTTTTTCCACTTCCAACGTCCCCTTGCAAGAGACGATTCATGTGGTAAGGAGAACGCATATCTGCTAGAATTTCGCTCAGACTTCTCTCCTGGGCTTCTGTCAAAGCAAAGGGAAGACTAGCTTGAAGAGCTTTTAGCTTCTTCTCATCCCAATCCAGCACGATTCCCTGTCCAACAGAACGATTTTCTTCCTTCAAGACCTGCAGTTGCAATTGGAAAAAGAGCAGTTCTTCAAATTTTACTCGTCTCAGAGCCTGCTTGTATTCCTCAAGATCCTTGGGAAAATGCATGGCTCTGACTGCTTGTCTGCGAGAAAGCAGATGATACTTGTCCATTAAGATTTGGGGGAGATTTTCTTCCAACAGTTGATCCAATCCGGCTTCAAAAGCCGTTTTAATGACCTTTACCAGGGCAGACTGACTCACCCCTTGAGACAAGCGGTAGACCGGTTGGAGGTCATCTTCAACTTGCGCTAACAGTTTCATTCCTGTCAAGGCTCCCTTGGCTTTGTCCCATTTACCAAAGACAGCCACCGTTTGCCCCAGTTCAATCTTGTCCGCTAGATAGGGCTGGTTAAAGAAACTAACTGCTAGGACCAGCTCCCCTTGTTTAATAGTGAAACGAAGACGGTTACGCTTGTAACCATAGTATTGGACATTGGCTGGAGTAGCGACAAGTCCAGAAACAACTGCTTTTTCTCCATCTTCCAGGTCTAAAACATTTTTTGATTTAAAATCTTCATACCGAAATGGGAAGTAAAGTAAGAGATCTTCAACCGTTTCGATACCCAATTTCTTGTATTTCTCTGCTGATTTTGGTCCAATTCCTGGTAGGACAGATAGTGGTTGGTGTAAGTTCATTCATTCCTCCTAGATAAGAAAGGAGGCTGGGACATTCGTCTTCAACCTCTTTCATCTCGAACTTTTTATGAAAGGAAGCTAGGAAAAGACAAACAGCTTACTTCCCACTATCTTCCTTTGTTGGACGATAAACTCTTGGGACGCGATCGCTCAAGACACAAACAACCTCATAGTTGATCGTGCCTCTATAATCTGCTACGTCCGTTGTCGTTATAGCTAGATCACCATCTACTCCGATCAATACTACCTTAGTCCCAATCGGGTAGGCCTTCGGTAGGCGAATGGTGATTTGGTCCATGGATACGCGACCGACAATCGGGCAGAATTGCCCATCAACAAGGACATGAAAACCTTGCATATCTCTGGTCCAGCCATCTGCATAGCCAATCGGAATGGTCCCAATCCACTCTTCATCACTAGTCTGATAGGTCGCTCCATAGCCAACTGTCTGCCCCACTTCTAGTGGCTTGACATGCACCAATTCTGTTTCCAAACTCAAAGCAGGACGGATGTCATAGGGAAGTTCTAACTCTCTTCCACTTGGATTGAGGCCATACATGACATCGCCCAGTCGGACCGCATTAAATATGGTATCAGCATGCCATAAAGTTGTTGCTGAATTGCTAGCATGAACGATTTTCGAAGTAAAGGGCAAGAGCTCCAGTAAGCACTTAAATCGTTGCAATTGGTTTTGAAAATGGCGATCATCTATCTCATCAGCTGTTGCAAAATGAGTAAAGATCCCTTCCACTTCTGCTCCATGGTCTCTTAATAAAATCATGGCTTCTTGCAAGTCTTCTGCTGAACGGAAACCAATTCGTCCCATTCCTGAATCCACTTTTATATGAACCTTCAACCCACTCAAATCAGTCTTTTTAGCTAACAAAGCTTTCAACCACTCGAGACTAGCCACTGTATAGCGAATTCCCTCTTTGATGGCGATCGCAACGTGTTCCACTGGTGCAACACCCAAAATTAAAATCGGCTTTTCACCTGCTACTTGGCGAACTTCCAAGGCTTCATCTAGGTTGGAGACACAAAAAGCATCTACTAGTGGCAATAAACGTTCTACCACTGGCACAACCCCATGGCCGTAGGCATTAGCCTTGACAACTGCAAAAGTCAAGGTCTCTTTCGGAATATGGGCTTGTATTTGTTGAACATTATAGGCAATAGCCTCTACATCCACATATGCTCGCGTTGGTCTATGTATACTAGCTTTCATTTCTTTCCTCCAAAATGACACTGGTCGAAACTAAATCGCCTGAGTGACTAATCGATACCCAAATCTTTCCACTAAAAGGAGCTTTTGAAAAATAGGGCGCTCCTTTTTGATTGGTTAGAATTTCCAAATCCTGAAATCCTACTGGACCAATTCCTGTTCCCCAAGCCTTGGAAAAGGCTTCTTTGGCAGACCATCGACCTGCCAGGTATTCCATTTTCCGTTTTCCAGATAATTGGTCGAACCGTTCTCGTTCCGTCTCTGTCAATACCTTGGAAGCAAATCTCGGATGTCTCTGGTAGGCTTGTTCAATGGATTGGATCGATTCGATATCTATCCCATGTCCAACAATCATATTATTTCCTCTTCAATGATTCTCTATCGACAACTCAATTTAAGAAGGAAAGGGCTGAGAATCTTTTCTCCAGCCCTTTCATCTTATTCAGCTACATACTGATAAATTTCTCGTACTAAGCTTTCTGTCTTTTCCCAACCCAAGCATGGGTCTGTGATCGATTGACCAAATACTTCTGGTTGATCTTGACGACCGTCCTCTAGATAAGATTCAATCATAAATCCACGGACTACATCATGGATAATTGGATTCCAGCTACGATTTGTAAGGGTTTCTCTGACAATGCGAATCTGCTCAGCAAATTTTTTCCCTGAATTATCATGATTGGTATCAACCAGGATAAATGGATGTTGCAATCCCAAGGCTTGGTAGCGATGCGCAGCTTCTAACAGATCTTCATAGTGGTAGTTTGGAATATTTTTCCCATTCGCATCTAAGGCCCCACGCAGAATAGCGTGTCCGAATGAATTTCCGCTTGTCTCCACAGAACGACCATTATAGAAGAAATGATGCCCATGCTGTGCAGCATAAATCGCATTAAACATGACAAACAGATTTCCAGATGTCGGATTTTTCAATCCAGTTGGGACTGAAATTCCACTCGCTACAAATCGATGGCCTTGATCTTCTACAGAACGTGCCCCAATAGCAACATAGGAAAGTAAATCCTCAACAAATGGGTAGGTCTCTGGATACAACAATTCGTCTGCTGTTGTCAATCCGGTTTCTGTAATCACTCGATGATGCAAGCGACGAACAGCCTTTAAACCAGCTACAAAACTTGGTTCTGAAGCAGTATCTGGCTGATGCATCAAGCCTTTATAGCCATCACCATTGGTCCGAGGTTTAGCAGTATAGACCCGCATCACAATGAAGACCCGATCTTTGACTTCTTCTTGAAGGGCTGCAAGTCGACGAGCATATTCCATCACCGCTTCCTCATTATCTGATGAGCATGGTCCCATCACAAGCAAGATCCGCTTGTCTTCCCCCTTTAAAATAGAGGCTAGTTCACGATCACGCGCTTCTTTGCGAGCCAAATGTTCCCCTTCTAAGCGATAAAGAGAAGTCACCGTTGTTTCATCAATGATTGGGCTAGTAGCTGTAAAAGACATAGGCAAATCCTTTCATACGATTAGAGTTTTTTACCGTGACAGTTTTTAAATTTCTTACCAGATCCACATGGACAAATATCATTGCGTTTGATTTGACTCAAATCAAGATCTTCTGGTAAATCAGTTTTTTGAGCGGCAATGTTGCGAGTCGCTGTCGTTGAAATACTGTGTTCTGTACGTGGACGCTCTTGTTCATGAATTTGAGCTTTCATCATCAAACGAGTCACATCAAACTCGATAGAGCCAATCATGTCGTTGAACATACGGAATCCTTCAGATTGGTATTCAACTACAGGATTGTTTTGTGCATAGCCACGAAGACCGACAGCATTACGCAATTGATCTAAAGCATCGATATGATCAGTCCATTTACTATCCACAACACGAAGGATCAAGACCTTTTGGAATTCTCTGACTGCTTCTTCATCACGTAGTTTCGCTACTTGGTTTTCATAAACCTCTTCAGCGCGTTTATACAAGTAATCAATCACATCTTTATCCGATTTGCCTTCAATATCGCTCTCTGAAATCGTATCTTCAGGGACCAAATTGTATTTGGCAAAGTTCAGAATAGCTTCGATCCGTTCTTCCTTGCTTGAGTGGCTTGCTCCTTCAACGATCCGTTTAATGGTCCGTTTGATCATAGCCTTGATTTCTGGAGCTAAATCACGATCCGCTGTAATAACATCATAGCGTTGAGAGTAGATAATCTCGCGTTGTTCCCGCATAACATCATCATACTGAAGGACTTGCTTACGAGTGTCATAGTTGTTCCCTTCCACTCGTTTTTGAGCTGCTTCAACTTGGCGTGTAAACATGTTGGATCTGATGACAGATTCTTCTTCGCTTAGTTTGAAACGGTCTAGCAAGGCCTTGATGCGCTCTGTACCGAAACGACGCATCAACTCATCTTCAAGAGAAAGGTAGAATTGAGATTCACCTGGATCCCCTTGACGTCCAGAACGTCCACGCAACTGGTTATCAATACGACGGCTTTCATGACGCTCTGTACCAATGACACAAAGTCCACCGAGTTCACGAACTCCTTCGCCGAGCTTGATATCGGTACCACGTCCGGCCATGTTGGTCGCGATCGTAACGGCACCACGTTGACCAGCGTTCATGATGATTTGTGCTTCTTTGTAGTGGTTTTTCGCATTCAAGACTTCGTGAGGAACGCCTGCTTCGACCAAAAGGCGAGATAGGTAGTCACTGGTTTCAACAGCAACAGTACCCACCAAGACTGGTTGGCCTTTTTCATAGCGAGCCTTTACATCTTCTACTACAGCTTTAAACTTCGATTTCAAGCTTGGATAGAGAAGGTCTGGATGGTCAATACGTGCAATCGGACGGTTGGTTGGAATTGGAATGACGCGAATGTTGTAGATTTCACGGAATTCTTCTTCTTCTGTTTTACCAGTACCTGTCATCCCTGAAAGTTTCTTGTACATACGGAACAAGTTTTGGTAGGTAATAGAAGCTGATGTTTTGGTTTCTTCTTGAACCGGCACACCTTCTTTAGCCTCAATCGCTTGGTGCAAGCCGTCTGAATAACGACGACCTTCCATGGTCCGACCTGTAAATTGGTCGACGATCAAGATTTCTTGATCCTCACTGACCACATAGTCGATATCCAAAATCATGATGTAGTTGGCACGGAGAGCATTGTCAATGTAGTGCGTTAAAGCAACATTTTCAATGTCATACAAGTTTTCAAGCTTAAAGTAGCTTTCAGCCTTATCAATTCCAGAATCTGACAAACCAATCGTTTTTGAAGGGACATCAATAATGTAGTCTTCTTCTTCCAAAGATTTCACAAAGGCATCCGCCATGTGATAAAGTTGGCTAGTTTCTGTAGAAGTCTGACCTGAAACAATCAATGGAGTACGGGCTTCATCGATTAAGATGGAGTCTACCTCATCGACCAATGCGTAGTTCAAAGGACGTTGTACCATGTTTTCGGCACGAACAACCATGTTATCACGCAAGTAGTCGAAACCGATTTCCGCGTTGGTTGAATAGGTGATATCACAAGCGTAAGCTTCTTGTTTTTCAGAAGGTGATTTTGCAGCTAGGTTGATCCCAACTGAAAGACCTAGCCATGAGTACAATTCCCCCATCTCTGTCGCGTCACGTTCTGTCAAGTATTCGTTGACAGTAACAACGTGAACTCCTTTACCAGATAGGGCATTCAAATACACCGGCATGGTCGCGGTCAAGGTTTTCCCTTCCCCTGTACGCATTTCTGGAACGTCACCATGGTGAAGAACAATTCCCCCCATGACCTGTACTTTATAAGGGAACAAGCCCAAGACACGTTTAGCACCTTCACGAACTACTGCGAAAGCTTCATAGAGGAGATCATCCAATGATTCACCATCTTGGTAGCGTTGCTTGAACTCTTCTGTTTTCGCTTTCAGTTCATCATCTGACAAGGCAGCCATTTGATCTTCATACGAGAAGACCTTATCTGCCATCTTTTCCAATCGTCTTAATTCACCTTTATCATTTTCGATAATTGTTTTTAATAAATTAGCCATTAGTTTCCTTACTTTTCAAATTTCTTAAATTTTAAACGTTCTTTTTATTATAGCATACTGTAGCTTATCCATCAAGAAATTCCATTGATTAGAAAATGGTTTCCCCCTCTTTTTCCCTTATCAATTTCACCTTCCAACCATCCATTAGAAAATTCCTAAAAACAACAAAAGGCTGAGTACTTGATGACTCAACCTCCTTTCTCCATTTATGGATGACTGACAATTAATTCCATCTCTTCTCCTGACAAGGTCCAAGTCTGGATATCACTCGTTAAGATAAAGTGGTCTCCTTTTCCAATCGGATAATCTACCCCATCTACCTGAAGACTTCCTTGCCCTGAGAGAACGCTCACCAAGCTATAATCATGGGTCTTTTCAAATCGAACTTCCCCATTGACTACCCACTTGTGAACACCAAAGAAGTCATTGACCACTAACAAAGTAGACGACAAGTGATCGACTTTTTCCTCAACCGGTCGGCTATTTGCCGGAGCACCTAAGTTCAGTACATCAATGGACTGTTCAATATGCAACTCACGTAAATTCCCTTGATCATCTTTGCGATCAAAGTCGTAAACTCGATAAGTTGTATCGCTCGATTGCTGGGTTTCCAAGATTAGGATACCTGAACCGATGGCATGCATGGTACCACTTGGCACATAGAAAAAATCTCCCGCTTTCACAGGAACCCGTGCTAACAGATCATCCCATTCTTTGGCTTCGATCATTTGGCGCAATTCTTCCTTGGACTGAGCGTGGTGACCATAGATAATCTCTGCCCCTTCATCAGCGGCAATAATATACCAGCATTCAGTTTTCCCAAGTTCTCCTTCATGCTCCATTCCATAGGCATCATCTGGGTGAACCTGAACACTGAGCCAGTCATTTGCATCTAGAATCTTTGTCAACAAAGGAAAAACCGGTTCTGTTCGATCTCCAAATAATTCGCGATGCTCTGCATATAGTTGGTCTAAGCCCATTCCAGCATAAGGTCCATTCTTAACAACAGAAACACCATGTGGATGGGCCGAAATAGCCCAGTATTCACCAACATGATCGCTCGGGATTTCATAGCCAAACTCATCTCGTAATCTAGTTCCACCCCAAATCTTTTCCTGCATGACGGATTGTAAAAATAACGGTTGTGACATACCTGCCTCCATATATCCTTGTATTCAATACCTTATTATACCAAATTCTACTCATTTTTGAAAGCCATGCCAAGCTGTTTAGACCCTTTTTAATTTTTTGCACGTTTTTCGCATTTTTACCAGCTTTCCGCTATAATAGGTATATGAACCTCAAAGAATCTATTATTGAATTGGCTCACTCCATTGGTATTTCAAAAATTGGCTTTACCACGGCAGATGATTTTTCCTATTTAGAAAAATCCCTCCGCCTAGCTGTGGAAGAAGGCCGAAATTCTGGTTTTGAGCACAAAAATATTGAAGAACGAATCCAACCATGCTTAAGTTTAGCTTCTGCTAAAACGATTATTTCCATTGCCGTTGCCTATCCCCACAAGTTAAAACAACAACCTCAGAAGACGGCCTATAAACGCGGAAAATTCACCCCCAACAGTTGGGGCCTTGATTATCACTATGTCTTGCAAGATAAATTAGACCGGCTAGCAAGAGGAATTGAAGAATTAACCGCCGACTTCGAATACAAGGGCATGGTGGATACCGGTGCCTTAGTGGATACCGCGGTTGCTCAACGAGCTGGGATTGGCTTTATCGGAAAGAACGGCCTCGTCATCTCGAAAGAATACGGTTCTTATATGTTTTTAGGGGAGCTTATCACCAACCTAGAGATTGAACCCGATCAAGCCGTTGACTATGGTTGCGGAGATTGTAACCGCTGTGTAGAAGCCTGCCCGACTTCTTGTTTAATCGGAGATGGCTCTATGAATGCCCGACGTTGCCTTTCCTTTCAGACCCAAGACAAGGGGATGATGGATCTGGAATTCCGTAAAAAGATTAAAACGGTCATCTACGGTTGTGATATCTGTCAAATCTGTTGCCCCTACAATCGTGGTCTGGACAATCCATTAGCCACTGATATCGATCCTGAATTGGCTCACCCAGAATTAATCCCCTTTATTGAGTTATCCAATGGACAATTCAAGGAAAAATTTGGAATGGTCGCTGGTAGTTGGCGGGGAAAAAATATTCTCCAGCGCAATGCTATCATTGCTTTGGCCAATGCTAATGACCGGTCTGCTATTCCTAAACTGTTAGAAATCATCGAAACCTCGCAAAACCAGATTCATATTGCAACAGCCATTTGGTCACTGGGAGAGCTGATTCGTGAAGTCACACCTGACTTGGTTGATTTGTTAACTTCCCTCAAAAACCCAAGTCCTGCGATTATAGAAGAACGTGAACGGTTCTTCCAAAAATTCCAACACCAAATCTCACATAATTAAAAACTGCCTAACTGAGTTAGGCAGTTTTTAATCATTTCTTACTTCTCTCATCCAGCCTCTATCAGAAAATTCCTAATAGAGAAAAACTGACGATTCCCCATAGGAGTGCAACGACAAATCCGACTACGACATCACGGACAAAATGGAGTCCCGCCAGAACACGAACTCCTGCCAATAGCAGAGCCAAGAAGAGACCTAAGCTCGATAGAAGAGGATTCACACCCCAAGCTACCGTCGAAATGATTGCCGCCGAAAAAACATGCCGACTTGGCATAGAACTCCCCTTGCCTTCTCTCTCTAAGAGAGGTGGAAATGTGCCAAGCTCATAGGGACGGGGCCAATTGATTGCTTTTCGAATGACACTCAATAAAATAAAGCCAGAGGCTGGAACCAACAGATAGGCAAGAACAACCCAAAGCTCGGAAGCTTTCAGATAGGCTGCCCAAAGAACATAAAAGTAAAGGAGTGGCATCAGGAGGGTGACGAGGCGGTTAGCCCACTTTAATAAAGAAAGATAATAGGGATGGGACACAAAAAATGGTCTAACACGTTCATAGAACAAATATTCTTTTTTCATCAACAATTTCTCTTCGATCGATTCCTTAACAAGCAGCAACTGGACCTAGATCAAAATCCCTTCCAGGTGATCTAGCTCATGCTGGCAAATCTGAGCCGCAAAACCTTCTAAGCTTATGAGCTGAGGCTTCCAATTCATGTCGCGGTAGGAGACTTGAATCTTTTCAAAGCGGCTCGTTTTTCGGCTCCCTACCAAAGAAAGACACCCCTCTTCTGTCTCATAAACTCCTTCTTTCTTGACTAGAACAGGGTTAAAGAGAACCAAGGGCATCAAACCAAATTGGATAATGATCACTCGCTTGCGTACACCAATCATATTGGCCGCCATGCCAACACAGGAATCTTGGTGAGCTCGTAAGGTATCTTGTAAGTCTTGCGCCAGATACAAATCCTCTTTTGTCGCTTCTTCAGATACTTGACTCAAAAAGAAGGGATCCTTCATAATGGCTTTTTCCATCTTTTCTCCTCTCTTGCTTAAAAAAGAGAAGGTCATTCATCCATCTTCCCGACGAAGAACTCCCTCCCCTAGCATTTCATGCTTTTTGTTGTTTCAGCCTTACCTGATTAGTCTTTTTTGCTGACTTGTTTTGCTAAGACAAAGTTACCCAAGGTTGCTGAACCATTTCCAGCTACCGCAGGAGTCACGATGTAGTCACGAACATCTGGAACTGGTAAGTAGCCGTTCAATAATACTGTGAATTTTTCACGAACGCGATCCAACATGTGCTGTTGTGCCATCACTCCTCCACCAAAGACAATCACATCTGGGCGGAAGGTTACAGTTGCATTGACAGCAGCTTGGGCAATATAGTAGGCTTGGATATCCCATACAGAGCTATTGAGTTCGATATTTTCCCCACGAATACCAGTACGAGCTTCCAGGCTTGGACCAGCCGCAAGACCCTCTAAACAGCCTCTGTGGAATGGACACACACCATTAAATTCTTTTTCAACATCCATTGGGTGTTTAGCAACATAGTAATGGCCCATTTCAGGATGTCCCACTCCACCAATGAATTCACCACGCTGGATGACACCTGCACCAATCCCTGTACCAATTGTATAGTAGACTAGGTTTTCAATCCGTGCACCCGCATTATTACGAGCGACAACTTCACCATATGCCGAGCTATTTACGTCCGTTGTAAAGTAAATCGGTACATTTAACGCACGACGGAAAGCCCCTACCACATCAATATTCGCCCAATGGGGTTTGGGAGTTGTTGTAATAAAACCATATGTTTTTGAATTTTTATCAATATCAATCGGTCCAAATGAACCAATCGCTAAACCAGCAAGGCTTTCAAATTTAGAGAAAAACTCAATACATTTATCAAGGGTTTCAATAGGGGTTGTTGTTGGAAACTGTGTCTTTTCAATGACGTTATTATTTTCGTCACCTACAGCACAAACAAACTTTGTTCCACCAGCTTCAAGACTTCCATATAATTTAGTCATATCAATCCTCTTCTTCAATTCTCTTTTTTTCTATTATATCATAAAGGAAAACGGTTCACTTCTATTCCTTAAAGAAAAAACTACTCTTATTTATGTTTCAACATTAGGTGAGCAACTTTTTTATTCCAAACCTCATCTCCAAACAAAATTCAAGGACTGGAGGATACCCTAACCAGTCCTTGAGCAATCATATTTTAAATTATGCTTTTACTTCAATAATCGCATCGCCTTTAGCAACTGCACCAGTAGCTACTGGAGTTACTGAAGCATAGTCAGCTGTGTTTGTGACGATGACCATTGTTGTATCATCAAGACCAGCTGCTGCAATTTTAGCAGAATCAAATGTTCCAAGAACATCACCAGCTTTAACCTTGTCACCTTGTGCAACTTTTTGCTCAAAACCGTCACCATTCATTGAAACAGTGTCAATCCCAACGTGGATCAAGATTTCAGCACCATTCGCTGTCTTCAAACCGAAGGCATGTCCAGTTGCAAAAGCAATGGTTACTTCAGCATCTGCAGGAGCATAAACGACACCTTCAGATGGCTTCACTGCAATCCCTTGACCCATAGCACCGCTTGAGAAGACAGGGTCATTCACATTTTCTAAAGCAACAGCTTGCCCAACGATTGGTGAAATAATGGTTTCATCTTGAAGAGTTGCAGGAACGGTTCCAGTCACAGCTTCCTCAACAAAACGATCTGTTGTAGCACTTTCAGTTACAGTTTCAGGTTCTTCATCCTCAAAACCAAACATGTAAGTAAGAGCAAAACCAAGAGCAAATGATACTGCTACCATAAGGAAGTATTGTGGGAGTTGACCATTTACATAAAGCACTGTACCTGGAATGATTGTGATTCCACTACCAGTACCAGCAAGACCAAGAAGTGAAGCCAATCCACCACCGATAGCACCTGCAATCAATGAAAGGAAGAATGGTTTACGGAAACGCAAGTTAACCCCAAAAATCGCAGGCTCAGTAATACCTAAGAAGGCAGAAAGAGCAGCTGGGAAAGCAAGAGTTTTCAATTTAGGATTTTTAGTTTTCACACCAACCGCTACAGTAGCAGCTCCTTGAGCAGTCATAGCAGCTGTGATGATAGCATTAAATGGGTTGGCATGGTCAGCAGCAAGCAATTGAATTTCAAGCAAGTTGAAGATGTGGTGAACACCTGATACGACAATAATTTGGTGTACCCCACCAATCAACAACCCACCAAGACCAAATGGTAAGCTAAGAACAGCTTTTGTTCCAAGAAGAATGTAGTTTTCAACAACGTGGAATACTGGTCCAATAAGGAATAGACCAAGAATTGACATTACGAAAAGAGTAACAAATGGTGTCACTAAGAGATCAAGGACATCTGGAACTACTTTACGAACAGCTTTTTCAAACTTAGCTCCAACAACCCCGATAATAAAGGCTGGAAGAACAGATCCTTGCAACCCTACTACTGGAATAAAGCCGAAGAATTTCATAGCAGTCACTTCACCACCGGATGCAACCGCCCAGGCATTTGGAAGCGAACCAGAAACAAGCATCATACCAAGAACGATACCAACTGCTGGATTCCCACCAAAGACACGGAAGGTTGACCAAACGACAAGACCTGGCAAGATGATGAAGGCCGTATCCGTCAAAATTTGAGTATAAGTCGTAACATCTTCTGGAAGAGTCACACCAAGGGCATTCAAGAGTCCACGGACACCCATGAAGAGACCTGTCGCAACAATAACTGGGATGATTGGTACAAAGACATCACCAAATGTACGGATAGCCCGTTGGAACCAATTTCCTTGTTTAGCGGCTTCTGCTTTCATTTCAGCCTTAGTTGAAGTTGGCAATCCAAGAGCGACTACTTCATCATAAATCTTGTTCACAGTACCAGTACCAAAGATGATTTGGTATTGACCTGAGTTAAAGAAAACTCCTTGAACTTTTTCAATATTTTCGACAGCATTTTTGTCGACTTTCGCTTCATCTTTCACCATCACACGAAGACGAGTCGCACAGTGAGCAACACTGTTGACGTTCTCAACTCCACCGATCGCATCGATGACTTTTTTTGCAATTTCTGTATTTGACATTTGCAAAAATCTCCTTATTTTTTATTGTTTTGAAAACGGTTCACCCGTCTCTACGCATTTAATTGTACCACGTATTAAGAATATGTCAACCGTTTTGCAGAAAGTTTTTGATAACATTTTGCTATTTTTGATTGTTTGAAACAATTGTTTTTCATTTTCATTCACATAAATACCTAATCTACCTATCCTATTGGATGTTTTATATTAATTTGTTTTCAAAAACTTTCATATTTTCATTTATTTTCAAAAACTCAATCTAGTTTCTCCTACTAAATCTTATGATAAACGTTTGACATTTTTTCTCAATTCTTTGGCCAAAGTCTTGCTTTTTTTTATAGAAATCGGTACTATGGAAGTAAGAAAAATTTTGGAGGAGTCAAATGGAATGGACAACAGCACTTCGGTACAAACGATATGAAGACTGGACCGAAGAAGAAAAGAAACAAATAAAAGAAAACATGGCTAATTCTCCTTGGCATACTCATTACCATGTCGAACCCAAAACTGGTCTTTTAAATGACCCGAATGGTTTCTCCTATTTTAATGGTAAATGGATTCTTTTTTACCAGAATTTTCCCTTTGGAGCCGCTCACGGATTGAAGTCTTGGGTACAACTGGAAAGTGATGATTTAGTTCATTTTAAAGAAACTGGTCTTAAAGTTTTACCAGACACACCTTTGGATAGCCACGGAGCCTATTCTGGTTCGGCTATGCAATTCGATGATAAACTTTTCTTATTCTATACAGGAAATGTACGAGACGAGAACTGGATCCGTCATCCCTACCAAATCGGAGCTCTCTTAGACCAGGATGGAAATCTCGAAAAAATCGACCAAATCCTCATTGATCAACCAGAGGATGCTACCGATCATTTCCGCGACCCACAGATTTTTAAATTCAAAGATCAATACTATGCCATCGTCGGGGGTCAAGACCTTGAGAAAAAAGGATTCGTTCGCCTTTACAAAGCGGTGAATAACGATTATACCAACTGGGTTGAAGTAGGCGATCTTGATTTCAACAATGATCGTACAGCTTATATGATGGAATGTCCTAACTTGGTCTTCGTCGGTGAGCAACCTGTCCTTCTGTATTGCCCTCAAGGTTTGGACAAAGCAGTCCTCGACTACGACAATATCTACCCAAATATGTATAAGATTGGGGCTTCTTTTGATCCTGGACAAGCTCGTCTCGTTGACGTATCTGAATTGCACAACTTGGACTACGGCTTCGAAGCCTATGCAACTCAAGGCTTCAACACTCCTGATGGAAGAGCCTTAACGGTTAGCTGGTTAGGTTTACCAGATGTCGCATACCCATCCGATCGCTATGACCACCAAGGATCCTTCTCTTTGGTCAAAGAGCTAACCATTCAGGACGGTAAACTTTATCAATATCCGGTTGAAGCTGTAAAAGAGCTCCGCTCCACTTCTTCCGAATTTACAAACAAGGAAACAACCAATAATTGCTACGAGTTAGAATTAACCTTTGAAGCCAATAGCAAAAGTGAGATTGTTCTCCTAGCCGATAAAGAAGGCAAAGGACTTTCTATTACTTTTGATATTGCAAATGGTCAAGTCATTGTCGACCGTAGCCAAGCTGGCGAACAGTATGCCCAAGAGTTTGGAACTACTCGTACTTGCCCGATCGAAAATCAAGCGACAACTGCTACAATTTTCATCGATAACTCGATTTTTGAAATCTTTATCAACAAAGGAGAAAAGGTATTCTCTGGTCGCGTCTTCCCGCATGCTGATCAAACTGGTATCTTGATCAAATCCGGAACACCTACTGGAACATACTACGAACTAGACTATGGTCGCAAAGCTCACTGATGTCGCCAAATTAGCTGGCGTCAGCCCAACGACAGTTTCACGAGTCATTAACAAAAAGGGCTATTTATCTGAAAAAACTGTCTCAAAGGTTAAAGAGGCCATGAGGGAATTGGGCTACAAGCCGAATACGATTGCTCGGAGCCTACAAGGAAAATCAGCCAAGTTAATCGGCTTGATCTTTCCAAAAATCAGCCATGTCTTCTATGCAGAATTAATCGATAAACTGGAAGAAGAACTGTTTAAACATGGGTACAAAACCATTATTTGTAATAGCGAGCATGATTCGGAAAAAGAACGTGAATACATCGAAATGCTAGAAGCCAATCAAGTAGATGGGATTATTTCTGGTAGTCATAATCTGGGAATTGAAGATTATAACCGGGTCACAGCTCCTATCATCGCCTTTGACCGGAACCTCTCCCCTGAGATTCCAGTCGTCTCTTCAGATAACTACGCTGGTGGAGTTCTCGCTGCAGAAACCCTTGCCAAGACAGGGGCACAAAAGATTATTATGATTACAGGGAATGACAACTCTAATTCCCCAACCGGTCTTCGCCACGCTGGCTTTGCTTCCGTCCTACCAGAAGCACAAATTATCAATGTTTCCAGTGATTACTCACCTATTCGCAAAGAAATGGAAATCAAGTCCATCTTGACTCAGCAAAAACCGGATGCCATCTTTGCATCTGACGATCTAACGGCTATTTTGGTGATGAAAATCGCTGACGAACTCGGCATTGCCATTCCAGAAGACCTGAAGATCATTGGCTATGACGGGACCTACTTTATCGAAAATTATTTCCCCCGTCTCACCACCATCAAGCAACCCTTACAAGAGATTGCTCGCCTTACAGTCGACCTTCTTCTTCAAAAAATCGAAGGAAAAGACGTAAAAACAACAGGCTATTTTCTCCCTGTTAGTGTTTTACCCGGCAAAAGTGTTTAAAAGAGAGTGGGACAGAAATCGGTAATTCGTTAGAATTCGATTTCGTTGTCCCACCTCCGCACAGTTGAGTAGGGCTGTAAAAGCTGATAAAATCAGCGTAGTAGAGCCCACTCAACCACTGCGTCTTGTTAGACAATCCAAAGTCAATTGAGAGGCCGGACTTTTGTACCAGTCTTTTTCCTTATCATAATCAAGCGAAGCTCTATACTCAAAAAGAAACCACCCTCAAAGGTGGTTTCTTTTCTATCTTATTCTGCTTCCGTTACGAATTGGCTTAAGACACCATTCACAAACCGAGCAGATTTTTCATCTGAAAATGTTTTAGCTAATTCAATCGCTTCATTCACTGCAACCAACTGAGGGGTATCAAATGAAGTGATTTCAAACACACCCAAACGAAGAATGTTTTTCTCCACTAGAGTCAAGCGTTCGACGGTCCATCCAGTTTTCAAGTGTTGGGCAATCTGTTGATCCAATTCATCCTTTGATTGACGAACACCAGATACCAAATTGAGTAGAAAAGCTGGAATTTCCACTTCCTGGTTAGTCTCCTCTTTGTCATGAGTAAAAGCAAATTGACAGGCTTCTACAACATCCCCTTCATACTCTAAACTCATTAGAGCTTGAAAGGCACGCTCCCGTAGATCACGACGTGATTCAAATAAAATATCAGTCATTGAGGAAATCCTCATTAAACAAATCTTTCAAATCAGGTTTCGCTGCTTTTTCAGTCACGATTCCAACCACATGGATATTGACATCATCCAAGGTGACATCTGCCATATTATAGACAGCTGTTTTTACTGCTTTTTGGATCGCAACCGCTACTTTAGGGACTGCTACACCATACTCTAGATAGAGGTAAATATCAACAGAAATTTGACCATCTTCTTGTGTACGAAGGTAAACCCCACGTCCAAGAGCACGTTTTGAAAGGCTATCCGATACACTCTTGTTTTCAAGAGAATGAACACCATCTACTTTTGCAGTCGCAATCGCAATAATTTTTTCTAGCACACGAGGTGCAATGACGATTTCGCCGTATTGTTCAGTTGCCATAGAAGTTCCTTTCTATCAGACCTATTTTAGAGCTGATTAGGCACGAGAAACGTAAGTTCCTTCAGCTGTATTGATAATCAATTTTTGTCCTGCTTCGATGAAGTCTGGAACGTTTACCACAAGACCTGTTTCCATTGTAGCTGGTTTACCAGAACCTGTCACTGTAGCACCTTTAATAGATGGTTGAGTTTCAGCAACTGTCAATTCAACAGTTGTAGGAACAGTCACCCCAATCACTTCACTTCCGTAGAATTGAATTTTCACTTCTGAGTTTTCAAGGATGTAAAGCAATTCGTTCTCAACATTGACAACAGGAATTTCATATTGGTCATATGTTTCAGTATTCATGAAGTAAGCTGTATCATCCATTTTATACAAGTATTGAGCCGGTACAGTTTCAATAATAGCTTGCTCAAATTTTTCTTCTGGACGGTAGCTTGTATCAAAAGTTGAACCAGTACGTACATCACGCAATTTCATACGCATGATGGTGTTTCCTTTACCTGGTTTGTGGTGGCTAGCTTCCAAAACGCGGATCAATTTTCCATCAGCTGTTTCAAAGGTCATACCAGCTTTCAACTTACTTGCTTCAATCATGTTTTCATACCTCTTTTTAAAAATATATTACTCTTTATTTTATCACAAATGCTCAGATTTCTCAAATCTGTCTCTGCAAATTTCCTTAGATCACAATCAATTCTTTCGGTGCCAAGGTCAAGACTTCACAGCCAGTTTCCGTAATCAGGAGATCATCTTCAATCCGGACACCAGATAAGCCTTCAATGTAGATCCCTGGCTCATCTGTCAAAACCATCCCCGCCTTGATAACTTCTTTTGAAGTTTGACTGAAATAAGGCTCTTCATGGATGTCCAAGCCAATTCCATGGCCAATTCCATGAGTAAAGTACTGACCGTATCCTGCAGCCTCAATAATATCCCGAGGAATTTTATCAAAATCACGGAAACCGAGTCCAGCCTTGGCTTCAGAAATGAGAGCTTGGTTGGCTTTCAAGACCGTTTCGTAAATTTCTCTTTCCTTGTCGCTGACATGACCTGCATAAATGGTCCGGGTCATATCACTGACGTAATGGTTGTAGAGACAGCCAAAGTCCAAGGTCAAGGCATCCCCAGCAGAGATGATGCGATCACTTGGAGTCGCATGGGGCATAGCAGAGCGCTCTCCCGCAGCGGAGATGATATCAAAGGATACACCTGACGCTCCCAATTCCCGCATTCTGAAATCCAGGAAAGTTGCCGCTTCTAACTCTGTTGTTCGACCAACCTTGATAAACTCCAGCACATCTAGGAAGGCTTGATCTGAAATACTGCAGGCCTTGCGGATGGTTGCCACTTCTGTCTCATCCTTAATCAAACGAAACTCCATCACAAAATCAGACAAGGCTCTTAGAGAGACTCCTGAGAAAACTGTCGCCAGACGAGTATGATAGGCAACTGTGATCTCATCCTCAAAGCCAAGTTCTTGGATCGCTGCGTCTTTGACAATTTTTGCCGCTTCTTCCAATTCATTGCGGGTTTCAACAATCTCAACAAAGGGGAAACAAGTCGCATGGGCATGAATGGTATAGCGCGAATCGGTGAAGAGGACCACGCGCTCTTCTGTCACCAAAACAGTCCCATTTGATCCCCAGAAACCTGTCAAATAGTAGACATTTTTCAAGTTGTTAATGAGGACAGCTTTTAAATCCTGTGCCTTCATTTTAGTTCGTAGATTTGTAATTCGTTGGTTCATTGTAATTTCCCTTTCAAATACTGTCCTGTAAAGCTAGCTGGGTTGCTGGCTACTTCTTCTGGTGTTCCTGTCGCAATAATGGTACCACCACCGACACCACCTTCTGGTCCTAAGTCGATGATATGGTCCGCTGTCTTAATGACATCTAAGTTGTGCTCAATAACCAAAACGGTATTGCCATCGTCCACAAAGCGTTCCAAAACCTTGAGCAAACAAGAGATATCCTCTGTATGAAGTCCTGTTGTCGGCTCATCCAAGATATAGAAGGACTTGCCAGTTGAGCGCTTATGAAGCTCTGAAGCCAACTTCATCCGCTGGGCTTCTCCACCAGAAAGCGTCGTTGCCGGCTGTCCCAGGGTCACATAGCCCAAGCCGACATCCTTGATGGTTTGTAATTTGCGATTAATCTTTGGAATATGTTTAAAGAAATCCACCGCATCATTGACGGTCATGTCCAAAATCTGGGAGATATTTTTTTCTTTATAGTGAACTTCTAGGGTTTCACTATTGTAGCGTCGTCCATGACAGACTTCACACGGTACATAGACATCCGGTAGGAAATGCATCTCAATCTTGATAATCCCATCTCCCGAACAGGCCTCACACCGGCCTCCTTTGACGTTGAAACTAAAACGGCCTTTTTTGTAGCCTCTAATCTTGGCTTCATTGGTTTGGGCAAAGAGGTCACGAATGTCGTCAAATACACCTGTATAGGTAGCCGGATTGGAGCGTGGAGTGCGGCCAATCGGACTTTGGTCGATATCAATCAGTCGATCAATGTGCTCGACACCTGAAATGGTTTTGTATTTCCCGGGTTTCTCTGAATTGCGGTTCAACTTTTGCGCCAGCGTTTTTTTCAAAATACTGTTGACTAAGGTTGACTTCCCTGATCCAGAAACGCCAGTAACAGCAATGAACTTGCCCAGCGGGAAGCGAGCGGTCACCTCTTTTAAGTTATTTTCAGCAGCCCCTGTCAATTCGATAAAGCGACCGTTGCCCACCCGTCGTTCCGTTGGTACAGGGATAGCCCGTTTTCCAGAGAGGTACTGACCAGTGATGGATTTGCTATTGCGGGCTACCTGCTTAGGCGTTCCAGCCGCAACAATCTCGCCTCCAAAGACACCGGCTCCTGGACCGACGTCGATCAGGTAATCAGCCTCTCTCATGGTATCCTCATCGTGTTCGACAACGATCAAGGTATTGCCCAAATCACGCATCTTCTTGAGGCTAGCAATCAAGCGATCATTGTCCCGTTGATGAAGACCGATCGAAGGCTCATCCAGGATATAGAGGACACCTGAGAGGTTGGAGCCGATCTGGGTCGCCAAGCGAATCCGCTGACTCTCTCCCCCAGATAGAGTCCCGGCCGAGCGAGACAGGGTCAGATAGCTCAAGCCAACATTGTTCAAGAAGGTCAAACGATCCTTGACTTCTTTGAGAATCGGTCGAGCAATGGTCTCCTCATTCTTGGTTAATTTGAGATCAGCTACCACCTTAAGATGGTCCTCAATGGACAAGTCAGAGATTTGCCCAATATGTAGCCCCCTCTCTCCTCCTACTCGGACAGACAAGGCCTGGTCATTCAAGCGATACCCATGGCAGGTGACACAAGTCAATTCATTCATGTAGGACAACATCTGATTGCGAGTAAAGTCGCTAGACGTTTCGTGGTAACGGCGATTAATATTGGTAACGACCCCTTCAAAAGGAATGTCAATATCGCGAACCCCACCAAATTCATTCTCATAATGGAAATGGAATTCCTTGCCCTCAGAACCATAGAAAATCAAGTGTCGGTCTTCTGGGGACAAGTCTTCAAATGGCTTGTCCATATCAATCCCAAACTGGATCATGGCCTGCTCCAACATCTGAGGATAGTAGTTAGAAGAAATCGGATTCCAGGGTGCTAGTGCTCCTTCACGGAGAGTCTTGCTAGAATCTGGAACAACCAAATCCAAGTCCACCTCTAGCTTGATCCCTAGTCCATCACAATCTGGACAAGAGCCAAAGGGGGCATTAAATGAAAAGAGACGAGGTTCCAACTCAGGGACGGTAAAGCCACAAACCGGGCAAGCATAATGCTCTGAAAAGAGCAGTTCATTTTCGTCCATGGTATCGATGACCACGTAGCCATCTGCGATCCGAAGGGCCGCTTCGACCGAA
Source organism: Streptococcus australis (assembly GCF_019930045.1). Taxonomy (GTDB): domain Bacteria; phylum Bacillota; class Bacilli; order Lactobacillales; family Streptococcaceae; genus Streptococcus; species Streptococcus australis_D. The sequence goes on from NZ_JAHZQQ010000001.1 coordinate 126,126, forward strand.
TCAAAGAGACGGGACCGAATGCCATCTTTGATGACAATCCGGTCTACGACAACCTCAATTGTGTGCTGTTGGCTTTTGGATAATTCTGGGACTTCTGTCACATCAAAGATCTCGCCATCCACACGCACCCGGACATAGCCGTCTTTTTGCACCTTTTCGATGATATTCTTATGTTGGCCTTTTTTCTTACGAACGATGGGCGCTAGAATTTGCAGGCGTTGGCGCTCTGGCAATTCCAAAACTTGGTCTACAATCTGCTCGACCGAAGAAGCCGTAATCGCTCCATGGCCGTTGATACAGTAAGGAGTCCCCACACGAGCATATAGAAGGCGTAAGTAATCGTTAATTTCTGTTGTCGTTCCAACCGTTGACCGCGGATTTTTGCTGGTTGTTTTTTGGTCAATGGAAATGGCTGGACTTAGGCCATCAATCGAGTCCACATCGGGTTTTTCCATATTTCCTAAAAACTGACGAGCATAAGCTGACAGGCTCTCTACATAACGTCTTTGTCCTTCTGCATAGAGAGTGTCAAAGGCTAAGCTCGATTTCCCAGAACCTGATAGACCAGTGACCACGACCAGCTTATCTCGAGGAATTTCAACATCAATATTTTTTAAATTATGAGCACGCGCTCCATGAATGACAATTTTATCGAGCATTTCTTCCACTTTTCATCAATTTATTTATCCTTCATTATATCAAATTTTTCAGTATTCTTTTATCCAAAAGCGTGCTTTTTCTGTTATAATGTTAAGGTGTAAAAAAACAAGGGGAGGCACCATGAAACAGGTCTTTTTATCGACAACGACTGAATTTAAAGAAATAGAGACACTGGAACCCGGTAGCTGGATCAACCTTGTCAATCCTTCCCAAAGTGAATCGATGGAAATCGCCTCTGCTTTTAACATCGATATTGCCGACTTACGAGCACCACTCGATGCGGAAGAAATGTCCCGTATGACCATCGAAGATGAGTATACCTTGATCATCGTAGACGTTCCCATCAAGGAAGAGCGGAACAATCAGACCTACTATGTCACCATCCCTTTGGGAATTATCCTAACAGAAGAGGCTATCATCACCACTTGCTTGGAAGAGTTACCTCTCCTAGACACCTTTATCAATCGTCGCTTGCGGAATTTCTATACCTTCATGCGATCCCGCTTCATCTTCCAGATCCTTTATCGCAATGCCGAGCTCTACTTAACCGCGCTTCGTACCTTGGATCGCAAGAGTGAACAGATTGAAAGTCAACTGCACAAGTCAACGCGTAATGAGGAGCTGATTGAACTGATGGAGCTAGAAAAGACCATCGTCTACTTCAAGGCCTCTCTGAAAACCAATGAGCGCGTGATCAAGAAATTGACCAGTGCCACTAGTAACATCAAGAAATACCTGGAAGACGAGGATCTGTTGGAAGATACCTTGATCGAGACCCAACAGGCCATTGAGATGGCGGATATTTATGGAAACATTCTCCACTCTATGACCGATACCTTCGCATCGATCATCTCCAACAACCAGAATAATATCATGAAGACCTTGGCCATGGTGACCATCGTCATGTCCATCCCAACTATGATCTTCTCGGCTTATGGCATGAACTTTAAAAACAATGATCTCCCCCTCAACGGAGAACCTAATGCTTTCTGGCTCATTATCTTTATTGCCTTTGCCATGACCGGATCGCTCGTTGTCTACCTCATCCATAAAAAATGGTTCTAACACCTACTAATAACACTAAGGAGTATTTATGTCTCAATTTGATTTGACCCAATTAAGTAAAAAGAATCAAGAATTCGTTCGCATCGCTAAACACCAATTGATTGAAAACGGCAAAACAGAAGAAGAGGCTACTAGCCTGATTGAAGAAATTCTTCCAGCTATCTTTGAAAACCAACCAAAAGGAGTAACGGCGCGAACTCTCTTTGGAGCGCCAACTGTTTGGGCCAATGCTTTTAGTGATCAGGAACGCTACGAAAAAGAGCATCCAAAAGAGAATGATGCTCCTCATCTTATGATCACAGATTCTTTCCTTCTCGTCTTTGGTCTCTTTGCTGCTATTTCAGCCTTCATGAACCTTTTTGCACCTCAGGGAACCACTTATGGACTTCTCACATTGACTCTTGGTAGCTTGGCTGGTGGGGTTGTGCTCTATTTGATGTATTACTACTTCTACCAGTACTACGAAGTTTCTAAACGTGGAATGAAACGGCCTGCTTTAACCAAGTCACTCCCTATCCTAATGTTGGCGATGATCCTTTGGGTTGTAATTCTCATGGTCACTGCTTTGCTCCCACAATTCCTCAACCCTCGTGTACCAAACTGGTTCATGCTCTTACTCGGTGGAGGAGCTCTTCTTCTCCGCTACTACTTGAAGAAAAAATACAATATTAAGAGCGCCAATACAGCACCTCAACGACGCTAAAAAGAAACGGATGAAGTTTTCATCCGTTTTTGTTTTTACTGTATTTCCCTGTTCAATCTTTTTGAAAAATAGAGGACTAAGTCATCATTGTTTTCACAAGAACTGTAAGGGTCCAAGGGCTGATCCCTAAACCAAACTCCAGATCCGTCTGGGATATAGTCCCGTTTGACATACAGTCTTTGAGCTGGACCATAACCCGAGTGTAAACCAACCCCTAAAGTAACAATCTCTGATAGTAGCCGGACTCTTTTTTCCGCCTCTTCTAAGAGTTGATTCCCAATTCCTCGATTTCTAAATGGCTCAAAAACATTAAAATCAGATAGTTCAGGATAGACTCCCACGAAAGGGCCGTGCTTGGCATAAGGCAATATAGTGATATAACCTGCCACAAATCCATCCGACTCAGCTACTAATACGTCTCTCTTTCCGTTCTCCTGATCCTGAAAATAGCTGGCCAAGATATCCTCTCTACCCGGCCACCCTTGATGGATAAAGGCTTGAGAGATCCCTTCAATATCATACTCCATCATACTTCTGATGATTGTGCTTTCCTTCATGTTGCGCTTCTTGATACCTTTCTCCCCCTCATTATAGCATAATTAGAGCTTGGGAAAGATCAAAGAGGGCCACCCGGACCTGAAAAAAAGACCTGTAAGGGTCTTAATTCGCTTTCTTGTTTTCAAGCTCATGAAAAAGAGGGCCACCCGGACCTCAACTCGCTATCCAATTTCCAGGCTCGTGAAAAAAAGACCCACCCGGGTCTTTTTTTTAATCTTCGTTTACGAAAGGTATCAAAGCCATTACGCGAGCGCGTTTGATAGCTGTTGTTACTTTACGTTGGTTCTTCGCTGAAGTTCCAGTTACACGACGAGGAAGGATTTTCCCACGTTCTGAAACGAAACGGCTAAGAAGCTCAGTATCTTTGTAATCAACATATTCAATTTTGTTTGCTGCGATGTAATCAACTTTTTTACGGCGTTTGAATCCGCCACGACGTTGTTGAGCCATGTTTATTTCTCCTTTATAGTTTTAATTCGTTAAACCCATTCTTAAAATGGTAGATCGTCATCCGAGATGTCCATTGGATTAGCTCCGAATGGATTATCATCACGTCCAAAGTTTGGTGTTGCATTTGATGGTTCAGATCCTCCAAAGCTTGGAGCTGCATTTCCTGCAAATCCTCCAGCTGAAGCATAACCACCACTTGCTTGTCCTTCACGATTCGCGCGGCTTTCCAACAATTGGAAGCTGTCCGCTACGACTTCAGTGACATAAACACGTTGACCTTGCTGATTCTCATAATTACGAGTCTGGATACGACCTGTAATCCCAACTAAGGCACCCTTTTTAGCCCAATTTGCTAAATTTTCAGCTTGTTGACGCCAAATCACACAGTTGATAAAGTCCGCATCTCGTTCACCATTTTGGTTTTTAAAATTACGGTTAACAGCAAGTGAGAATGTCGCAACAGCCTGATTTTGAGGGGTATAACGAAGTTCAGCATCTCGAGTCATACGACCTACAAGTACAACATTGTTAATCATTAGTCACCTTCTTTATTCGTTAGGGCTTACGCGTCAACTTTTACGATCATGTGACGAAGAATGTCACCGTTGATTTTTGAAAGACGGTCGAACTCGTTAAGAGCTGCATCGTCGTTCGCTTCAACGTTTACGATGTGGTAAAGTCCTTCACGGAAATCTTGGATTTCGTATGCAAGACGACGTTTTTCCCAATCTTTTGATTCAACAACAGTTGCACCGTTGTCAGTCAAGATAGAGTCAAAGCGTGCTACCAAAGCGTTTTTAGCTTCTTCTTCAATGTTTGGACGAATAATATAAAGAATTTCGTATTTAGCCATTGATATGTTCCTCCTTTTGGTCTAATGACCCCAAGTCTTTGCAAGGGGTAAGTGAGGTTTGCTCACAAGAAACTATTATACCAGACTTTAGGATAGATGGCAAGTAAAAATACCTTCTCTTGATTCTTTTTGAGAAGATTTATTTTTCTTCTATTATTTTCTCTAGTTTTTATACAGCAAGGAAATCTCCTCCTTTCCTTAAAGAAAACTGATATCAGTTAGCTTTAAGAATGGGCCGTTATACTACCTTCATCACAAACAAGAAACGAGGAACGGTTATGAATTATTTAGTCATCCCCGCTTATCAACCCGATCAAAAACTTCTCAAACTGGTGAAAAAACTGAGAGAAAAATGTGACTTCTCCATTATCGTTGTGGACGATGGTAGTTCTGAGGATTGCCAGGCTATTTTTGAAAAGTTAAACGGATTATCTACAGTCCTTCACCACGAAGTGAACCTTGGAAAAGGAGGGGCTCTCAAAACAGCCTACACCTACATTCAAGAGCAAGGGCAATACGGTACAGTCATCACTGCCGATGCCGATGGCCAACATAAGGTTTGGGATATCTTCCGCGTGGCCAACCAGTCGCAAGATAATCCGAATCAATTGATTCTAGGGGCACGCGCCTTTTCAGGAAAGGTTCCCTTGCGTTCAGCCTTTGGAAATAAATTGACCCGCTTCTTGTTCAAGCAACAAACAGGGGTCGCTGTGACAGATACGCAGACTGGCCTTCGAGCCTTTACAACCAACATGATCCCCTTTATGTTAGAAATTGAGGGACAACGGTATGAGTACGAAATGAATGTTCTCCTCGCAGCTAGCAAGGCCTTCCCCATCTTGGAAGTTCCGATTGAAACAGTCTATATCAATGACAATGAAGGGTCCCACTTCCGCCCTATTCGAGACGGCCTTATGATCTACAAGGACATGTTTAAATTTGCCCTCTCCTCCCTGAGTAGCTTTATCGTTGACTATCTGGTCTACGCCTTCTTCCTGTTCGTGATGATGGCTGTGCCGATTAGCCTTCGGATCCTCCTTGCCAACGGGATTGCTCGTGTGGCTAGCTCTATCTTTAACTACTCGACCAACAAACGTTTCGTCTTTAAGAACAAAGACAGCCTGGCTCGAACCGGAAGTGGTTACTTGGGACTTGCGATTGGACTCTTTATTCTCGATACCCTCTTGATTCGACTCTTCTATACAAGCTTCGGTCTCCATTTGCTCCTCTGCAAAGTGCTCGTCGGACTCTTGCTTTTCGTCGTCTCATGGTTGATTCAGAAAAAAATCATTTTCAAGGAAAGGACTGCACCTACTCATGAAATTCTTTAAAAAATCGTATACCTATGCTGCTTGTTTTGGTATCCTGCTAACAAGCTCCTTCAGCTATTCTATGCTCAAAACCTTTGTCTTATCCGATGCTATCCAAACAGTCAAAGCTACGACCACTGATACCAAAGCTGCTGAACAAGCTGCCGCAACTGCTACTACAACAGATACCAGTTACTCCGATGACAATATCCAGGTGAGCCTGACAGAAAAAACAGTTGAAAACACTCAAGTTTACATTGCAGATATTACGGTTAGCTCTTCTGACTATCTAAAAACTGCTTTTGCTCAAAATACCTATGGGACCAATGTGACGGCTAAAACTTCCGTCACTGCAGCTGAGAACAATGCTATTCTAGCCGTCAATGGAGACTACTACGGAGCTAATAGCACCGGCTATGTCATCCGAAACGGAGTGGTCTACCGCGATACGGTTCGCGAAGACTCTAGCAATGGCGACTTAGCGATTTATAAAGATGGTTCCTTTAAGGTTATCTACGAAGATGAAATCTCTGCGGATCAGTTGGTCAAAGACGGGGTTGTTAATCTCCTTGCCTTCGGACCTTCCTTGGTTGAAGATGGAGAAATTACAGTCGATACTAACTCAGAGGTGGGACAATCCATGTCTTCTAACCCACGAACTGCCATTGGGATCATCGATGAAAATCACTACATCATTGTCGTCTCGGACGGCCGGACTTCAGAGAGTGAAGGGCTTTCTCTCTACCAATTAGCGGAAGTGATGAAATCGTATGGCGTTAAAACAGCCTACAACCTGGATGGTGGTGGATCTTCTACTCTTTACTTCAATGGCCAAGTTATGAACAAACCAACTACAAATGGTACTATCTCAGAAAGGGCGGTGAGTGACATTGTCTACATCGGTTACTAATCCTATCAAACAACGGTTGAAAAAGACCATCCTCTGGTACACTCTGATTTCAGCTTTCTTCTTCGTCGGGAGTCGCATCTACGAACACTTTAGTTTTGGCGAAACCTCTGCCTTCATGCACTACCTCTTCTTGATCCCTTTGATTGGTGGCGCCCTGCTCGTAGCTCTGCAACTAGTGGTAAAAGGCCTTTCTCGAATCACTCTTAATCTTTGGAACTCAGCTGTTGCCACGGCAACTGCTGGAGCCCTCTATCGAGGTATTGTGAACCTCTCTGGTCGTTCAACAACTCTCGACCAACCCTACTATTATGTTGCAGGGATCTTCCTAGCCCTTGCCCTCATCAGCCTCTTCTTAGTCCGCAGTGTCTGGGTGGAGAAAACAGCTTAAAACATTCAAAACGTCCGTTTCTAAAATTAAACGGACGTTTTTTAGAGTAAGCTAATGCCTGAACGGCTTAATCTTGCCGTTTTTTGCTTGCTACAAAACCTGCCAAAGCTAGTGAACTCATACCCAAGAGGCTGAGGGCTGTTGAAGTCAAGGCTTCTTGTCCTGTTTTTGGAAGGCTGGTTATTGGCCTTGAAGCAGCCACTTCTGCTTGGCCACCAGTATGATAGCCAACAGCGACTGGTTTGTTTGCTGCAACTTCTTTCGTTTCAGGTGTAGTTGGTTGAGCTGGGGTAACTGGGCCTTTGGATACCGCTGGTTGGACAGGCGTCACTGGAGTTTCCGGTATCTCTAGTGTCGGATTTTCTGGTTGAATCCATGGTTCCACAATCGCTCCACTATGCACCTCTGGGTTTGGCTTGATAACGTCTTTGACCAAAGAAAGAAGGTGGAAATTGATTTGATTGCTCACTTCATAAAGGAAATCATTTTCCGATGCACGATACCCCGCTGGGAGATCCACATGAACACGATAGGAGCCGTTCATCAGCATGGTCTCAAAGCGTTTCAAATCATAGATACTTTGTGGGAGAAGGCGACTGATACCATCATTCCCCACCACTTTTACGACTGTTCCTGTCGGAACCGGCTGATCAAATCCAATAGTGAGTTTGTTTTCATCTAAATAATGGAAGGCAAAGGTCACTTTCGGATGTGGATTTTCGGCTGAAACCGTCACCTTCTTCACTAGTTCTGTTCCCCAATCATAATGGTAATCAGATAGGGTGATTTTCACTGTATAAGTACCAAAAGGTAAGTCTGGGAAGGTGCCAGCATTGTAGGACGCATTGAACTCTCCTTCTACTACACGGCCTTGGTCATCCACTACCTGATAACGAACGACGGATGGATAATACGAAATGACTTCTCCACTGCTATCTGTGAAGACCACCTCCAAGGTGCTCTTTTCAGCCTTTGATTTTTCAGTCTCTGTCTCGCCTGGTTGTTCATCTGAACTGGCTTCATTCGTCGAAGTCGTTGCCTCTACTTTCTTTCCTTCGATGTCCATCTCAGTGGTATTGTAGACCTTATCCCAGATGGTATAGCGAACAGTAGAAGGGTCCACCCCTTCCGGAAGCAGATAGCTACCATCCTCTTGGGGTTCCAAGGCCACGGTTTCCCCATCTTTGACGTAGGACAGATAAGTCCCTGCTAGTCCACTACCAGTTTCAATCACCTTACCTGGTCGGAAAATCCGTGTTGCTGGATCGTACTGTGCACTTCCAGACTCGATGCTTGGAGCCGTATTGTCAATCTTAACCTTGAAGTTAAGCTCTTGTTGCTTAGCCCCTGAAGCAGTTGGACGGTAGGTGATCACAAATTGGTATTCTCCATCTGGTAATTGCTTGCCGTCTTTGTCCAAACCTTCCCAAGAGATTTCATAAAACTCTTCGCTACGATTCCCAATCCGGTAACTCCAGTCTGTCTTACGGTGGACTTCATTTCCGACCTCGTAAATCGGGTTAGTACGAGCTGTGTCCTCCTTCTTGTAAACTGATAGGTGGACATTTTCAACATTGCGAAGCATGACGGCTTTAACCTTGATGCTATCAAAGCTGGAATCATTGTTTGGAGAGAAGTAAAGTTGGTCCCCATCAAAGCGATCCCCATCCTGGCCAAGAGTTTTGGCTACGGATTCTCCATTTTCATAGACATAACTGATCAAAGAGGTAAAGTGATTGTCTGGATGACGCTCTGGCGTTTCTGGGACCTTTTCATCTGGATAATCGGTCTTGTCCTTGTAGTAGTAAAACGGCTTGTCGCTACCTGTGTATTCGTAGATTGGCTTTTCAATGCCACGCAGATTTTGGTAATCTCCATGAAAGCCAACATAAGGGAGGCTGACCAGATGTTTTTGGGTGCCGGCATCTTTGACTAGTACATAACCTTCTAAGAAATAACCATTTGGCATTTGCTTGCTGAGCTCTTCCTTGTACTTGCTCGCATCAACCGTTACATGGATGGTCCGCTGACCATTGGCTGGAACAGTGATGGTTTCCTTGCCATCTATGGTTTCTAATAGCCGAGGATGAAGGGTGAATTTACCATCTTGAACTTGGTCTGTCTGAAGGGTCGTTTCATAACGAAGAGACTTCTCTTGATTGGAAAGATTGTGGATGGTCACATCAAACTCAAAAGTATCTGTGACATTGCCTAGTGTCAGACTACTTTTAGCATCTTTTGCAGTCACATAGAGATCTCCTAGAGCTGCAGCTGTGACATCCATGACCCCTGCTCCTTGCTGACGAACAGAGGAATAGGCATGTGTTTCCTCATCAACATGCGGGACAGCTGTACTCATGGTCATCTGTTTGACAAGAACTTGTAACTGTTCTGGACTGAGATGAGGGAAGCGCTCCTTCAGGGCTTGTTTCACCAGCGCAGTGGCACCCGCTGCATGAGGAGAGGCCATACTGGTCCCCCTATCCATATAGTACTCTCCATTATTAACAGATGAGTAGATCATCCCTCCTGGAAGAGTGACATCCGGTTTGAGGTCGCCATCAGCTGACAGCCCCCAAGAGGAGAAGTCGGATAATTGATTGGCTGCGTCGTACGGAACCCGTTTGAATTTGTTGGCAATATGGAGCTGGTAGTCCTTGGCATGTTGAGCTAAGACACTTCCAGCATCGTGGCCAATAACCCCAACTGGGAATCGTTCCCCCAGTCCTTCTAAGTCAAAGCCTACAGGATTATTGCCCTGCTCCTTAGTCTGGTAGAATATCACCCCTGTAGCACCTGCTCTTTTCAGCTCTTTGACCTTATCCACATCCGAAACTTCCCCACCTCGCTCCGTAAGGACTAAGTGCCCATTGATACTATCAGCTTGGTAGTGGTCGATCCCTCCCTTTTCCACATGGAGATAACTTTGAGGGATGGTTGTCCGAAAGGCATCGCGTTCTACAAAGGAGTGCATCGGAATTTTGCCATCAGGAAAGTCCACGGAACCTTTTAAGGCTTCTACGGTCAGGCTTGCTTCTGTCGACTCATGCTTGGTCAGACTATTAATCGAAGCGACTGAGATGACATTTGGGTTGACGGATGGGGTTCCTGTCATCCCATAATCCGGTGTGCTTGCAAGTGGTTTGCTGTGCCAGAAGCCATTGGTCGCCATATTGGTAGAGGCAACTGTAATGGTCACTCCCGCCTTTCTCGCTACCTCAAAGGCCTGGCGCGTGATTTCTCCTACATCATAAATCGAGCCTGATGCGGTTCCCAAACTCATGTTGATGGAATCAGCCCCTAATTTGACGGCGTCTTCCACTGCCTTGGTATAGATGAAATTTTGAACCTGACCGCCCTTGGTGTCTGAGAAAACACGCAAAAACATAAGCTGGGCTTCGGGAGCGACACCTCGAATAATCTCACCATTTGGGGATGGTTGAGAGGCATTTCCCACAGCGGTTCCAGCTACGTGGGCACCGTGAGAGATTGGATCATCTTCTTTAACATTGTCATCCATATCACTATAGTTGTGAACGTAGACGACTTTATTGTTGTACCATTTACCGTAAGTGATGCCGGCCTTCTTTTTAGCCTCTTCAATTTCCGCTTCACTCTTGTACTTGGCCTTGCTTATATCTGTTAGACGAAAAATATCGTGGGCAGGGTCGACCCCCGAATCGATAACCGCTACAACCTGTCCCTGGCCTTTGATACCCTTATCCCAGAGTGGTTGCAAATTGATCAGGCTGTTTTCTTCACTGACCTTGGTCGTAGTTGAAGCCGGTGAGGCAGGAGTAGGCTGGTTCTCAGCTACTCTGGTCCGACCAAGTGGAGCATAATCTAGGGCATCGACACGTGCTAATCCCCGGATCTTTTTAGCATCTCCATAGGTCGTCTCTAGAGCCAATCCATTAAAGAGCAAATTAACGTCATACAATTTTTTGAACTGAATGGATTGTCTTTCGAGTTCTTTCAAAAATTGTTCATGGTCTTGGTTGGTTTGCTCGATACGCGCTTCTTTTGAAGTTCGAGATCCATCTCCATTCTCAGCAGAAACCTTTTCTTTCAGGCGAACCAGGACCTCGACTGGACTTGCATCCTCTAGCGTTTCTTTAGCTACTTCCTGGGGAGCCTCCGTCGCAACAACTTCAGAATTGACTTTTGGACTTGCAATAACAGAAGGTGACAAGGTCTTCTCTTCTCTTGGGTTCTCATTTGAAGAATCGCTAGCAACTGAAGAAGTATTTAGTGCTTGTTTGGTCTGGTCCTTGCCCTCAGTCTCTGTTGGAGTAGGGACAGCGGAAGTCGATTTTTCTACTGGTACACCGGAGATATCCTCCTTAACAGCAACGATCGGCTCTATTGCCTTTTCATCTGTCGTTGTGCTATCAGGTACTACGGCTGATGACTCGACTGTGGATGGTGCTGGTGTTACAGTATCTGCCGAAACCACCGATCCCATCAAGAACATACCTATTAAAACGGAAGCAACTCCAACCGCATATTTACGAATGGAAAAACGTTGTTGTCGATGAAATTCCATAAAAACTCCTTTTTATATACCAGGTTCAGGTGGCTGTTACACCACCTGAAGCCCACTCAATTTTCTCTACTAAGAGAACGTTATACTTGGTCTGGATGATTTTTCTTCATTCGGATCGCACCGAAAGTGAGTAGAAAAACCATAAAGCCTACAATCCCTAATTGGTCATTTTCCTGTCCAGTTTTTGGAAGAGAAGTTACTGGGCGATGAGAGACTTGTTGAAGCTCCTGATCCATTGCTGATTGACCTTCTTGCGTCATAGGTGACGGTTGAGGAGTGACTTGTTGAGCCTCCTGATCCATTTTTATTCTACCTTTTTGTGTCATAGGTGACAGTTGAGGAGTAGGTGGGACAGTTGGATCTTCCACCTGATCTTCTGAGACTTCTACAAAACTGGTCAAGTAGCGATTAATACGATTAGCTACGGTATAGATGAAATCATTTTCCACTGCCCGATAACCTGTTGGCAGATCAATATGGATCTGATACTCTCCATTGATCAGGATGCTTTCAAATGTCTTTGGTTCATATAGGGTTTGATTCAACTCCACTTTTTCTCCTGTCTTCTGATCAATGGCAAAGACACGGGTTCCATCTGGAAGTTCTTTGTCAAAGACGAGGTCAAAGCGATTTTTGTCAATGTAGTGGTAGACAAATTTGACCAGTCCTTCAGGGTGCTCCTTGCTTAATTCCACTGTCACAGTGGTTGGAGATACCCAAGAATAATTTTGATCTTGAGCGACAACTTTTACAGTGTAGGTTCCAAATGGAAGAGTCGGTAGCGGATCTTCGTAGTAGCTATTAAATTCTTGATCCACCCGATTCCCCTTGCTGTCAAAGACTTGGTAACGCATCATTTCTGGGTATTGGTTGGTTGCCTCGCCTTTTTCATCGACAATTTGCACCTCTAAGCGACCGACGGTTGCTTCGCTAGTCGCAGCTGTCGGACTTGCTTCCTCCGTCCCTGATTTTTCCGTCGTTTTTTCTTCTGAAGCGGTCTTACCATCCAAGGTCAAGGTGTTGGTATTATTGACCTGATCCCAAATATAGAAGCGCACAGTTTTTAGATCTACTCCTTCTGGAATAGAGTAGGTTCCATCTTCATTTGGACTAATTTCGACTTCCTGATCATCTTTTTTGTAAGAGAGGTATTTTCCGCCTAGTCCACTACCCGTTTCAATAATTTCACCTGGCTTAAAGAGACGAGTTGCTGGATCAAAGAGATCCTTGGTATTCGCCAGTTGTGGCACTTGCTTATCGACTCGGACTTTTAGAACAATCTCTTGAGGTTTGGCACCTGGTGTGCTTGGACGATAAGTGACTACATATTGATAGTCCCCATCTGGCACTAGCTGATTGTTATTGTCCTTGCCTGCCCACTGTGTCGCATAAAGAATCTTACTACGGTCATTAATCCGCCAACCATAGTCCGATTTCTTCTGACTTTCATTACCTTGTTCAAAAATAGGATGTTCGCGTTTGAGGTCATCTGCACGATAGACCGATAAATGAATATTGTCTACATTTCTCAAAACGACTGCATTGAGCTTGACACTATCATAGGAACCATCATCATTTGGCGAGAAGACAAGTTGATTTCCATCGTAATGCCCATCTTTTTCTCCCAATACAACCTGTACTTCTTTGCCCCCGCGCCAAATAGTGCTGACCAAGGCTGTAAAGTGATCTCCTGAGTCTTTTTCAGGTTTCTCTGCTTTTTCATTTGCATAATAGTAGAATGGTTTTTCATCCCCAGTGAAGGCATAGATAGGCTTTTCGATACCTGGTAAATCCTGATACTGCCCTTTGAAGCCGATATATGGAAGACTTACGAGATCTTTCTTGGTTTTGGCATCTTTAAAGAAGACAAATCCTTCTAAAAAGTAACCATTCTTCATTTGATTGGTAAGTTCGCTTGTAAAGGTACTGGTATCTACAGAAATTGGAACCGTCACACTTCCCTTTGCTGGAACATGAATGATTTTTTCTCCCACTTGATCCAGTAGCTGACGCATCTTCAAGCTGATGCGATCATTTTCCACCTGATCGGTGTTGACGACCGTATGATAAGTGAAGTCTTTCGCTTCCGAACTTAAGTTGTGCACCGTAACCTCAAACGTAAAGGTATCCTTGACATTGCCTAGCGTCAAACTACTGTTTGTTCCTTTTCCGCCTGTTACAAAGACATCACCAAAGGCTGCCGCTGCAGCATCCATGAGACCAGATCCTTGTTGACGGACAGAAGAGTAGCTCTTACTTTCCTGATCAAAATGAGGTTTGGCTGTACTCATGACTAATTGGCGCAAAAGCGTATGAATTTGCTCTGGACTATAAGTTGGGAAACGTTGTTCTAGAGCTTGCTTGATCAAGGCTGTCGCCCCTGCCGCATGGGGCGTTGCCATACTGGTCCCCTCATCCATATCATACAGACCATCTGGAATCGCCGAGTAGACCATTCCGCCAGGTAGGGTAACATCTGGCTTAAGTTTTCCTTCGGCAGAAAGCCCCCAACCAGTAAAGAAGAGCATCTTGTTGGCTTCACTATAAGGCACTTTCTTGACTTCCTGATGGAAGATTAGCTCGTATTCTCCAGCGTGGGAAGCGAGTTCTTTACCGATAGCATGATTCAAGACGCTAACCGGATAGAAGGAGCCCCAATAGCCCATCGGAAGTTTTTGGAGGCTGTCCCCTTGCTCTTCATTCTGATAAACGAGGACACCTTTTGCACCAGCTTGTCTGAGGGCATTAACCTTCTCTTCGTCCGTCACATCCCCACCGCTCTCAACCAGAGCAATTTTGCCTTTCACCGTAGCAGTTCGGTAACTATCCAGTCCACCTTTTGGAACTGAAACGTAAGACTGAGGACCTTCTACTGGGAAAATCAGCCGGTAAACGGGAAGATCGACGAGGCCATTTTGGAATTCTTTCTTATCCTTTAGAGCTGGGATTTCCAGACGCATGGTCGTTTCGTGATTGATCTGATTATTGAAAGCACCAATGGCTAGAACTCCATCTTCAATGGCGGGTTCATCAATCGTTCCAGTATCCGGTGCATCTGCTTTTGGCTTAGCCTGCCAGTATCCACTTACGGCGTAATTCCCTGCTGCAGCATTGATGACAACACCGGATTTACGAGCGAATTCAAAGGCTTGACGAGTTAGGGGATTGGTATCTGCTTCAGATCCATTAACTCCACCAAAACTCATATTGATGGTGTCAGCACCAAGCTTGACCGCATCTTCAACAGCCTTAGCGACGACAAAGCCTTGTTCTGTCATGCCCTTCTTATCAGAGAAAACGCGCATAAAGATAAGCTGGGCTTCTGGTGCGACTCCCTTTAGGTATTCGCCAGTTGGCACTGGCTTGGTCGCATTTCCAACGGCTGAGCCTGCTACGTGGGTCCCATGTGAACGCGGATCATCTTCTCGAATCTCATCGTTCATATCTGAATAGTTATAGGCATAGACCACCTTATCGTTGTACCACTTCCCATAAGTGATGCCTGCCTTTTTCATAGCCGCTTCCATCTGCTCTTTATTCTGATATTTGGCTTTGCTTTTATCCGTTAGACTAAAGAAATTATGGTTGACATCAAGACCAGTATCTAAAACAGCTACCACCCGACCTTGCCCCTTGATCCCTTTGTCCCAGAGAGGCTGTAGATTAATCAACTCATTTTCATCACTAACTTTTGTAGGAAGGAGGGTATTCTGCTTCGTTGGGCTAGGCTGTGCATCCGTCCGATCCGTTAGTGGCGTAATTTCCACCTTTTCAACACGCGCTAACTGACGGATCTTCAAAGCATCCTTGTACTTGGTTTCTAAAACAAAACCATTAAAGACCAAATCAAAATCAGCTAGTTTTGTATACTGAATGCCTTTTTCCTTCAATTCATTCAATACCGCTTCCTTGATTGGTGCATTATCCTTGATCTGCTCCGCAATACTAAGAGGAGCTGCTTCAGCTTGCTTTTTCGTCTCCAAACGTACCAGGGCCTGAACACGGGCTTCATCTGCCACACTTGCTGAAACAGCGTCCTTATTAGCTACTGGCTGAGATGCTAAAACAGTGTGGTCTTCTTGCTCCTTCTTTTCAACACCTTCTTTTTCAGGTGTAGGGTCCGAAACTGGATTTGTTTGAGCATTGGAAGGTGAGATCTCGCCAGTTTTCTCAGTCTTGGCTTTCTCTTGTGAAGAAGACTCCTCCTTAACTGTATCAGTTGTATGAGCGCCGTCCGAGCCATCGCCCTGTCCGACTGTCGGACTCACCTCCTGACTTCCTTCTTTTACTACAATAGCGGGTACATCTACCTGCCCTTCCTGCTCCTGGGCTGAAACAGTCACCCCACAAAAAAAGCATCCGACAAGTACCGATACTAGGCCGACTGCATATTTTCGTAGAGAAAAACGTTGTTGTCTGTCGCTTCCCATAAACAGACCTCCTTTATATTTTGTAAGCGGTTTCCACACCTATATTTTAGTCCTTATCTTATGCAAAGTCAATGCAATCTAGCAAATTCTAAAAAATATATTATTTTATTGATTTTTGATAGGTTTCTCTATCCAGTATTGGAGAAGCTTCTCTTACCAAGGGGAATTCCTTAGACAAAGTTTCTTTCTTTAAAAAGGTAAAAAAAAAGAAACCAGAATAGCTTCTGATTTCTTTTGGAATAAACTTATTTATTTACGTTTTCCCATTTCCAGTTGTGTACTTCTGGAATATCATCACCGTGTTCACGGATGTAAGCATTGTGAAATGCAATTGTTTCGTCCATTTGAGCTGCAAATTCAGCTGCTTCTGCTCCAAGAGCTGCATTAGCTGCATCTTGTGCCAAGTGGAAGCGATCCAATTCAGACATGACACGCATATCGAATGGTGTTGTGATATCACCGTTTTCACGGTAACCATGCACACGCAAGTTGTGGTTGTGACGGTTGAAGAAGATATCACGGATCATGCCTTCGTAACCGTGGAAGGCAAAGATCACTGGTTTGTCAGCGGTGAAGACTTTGTCAAACTCTTCATCTGAAAGTCCACGAGCATCGACTGATGGGTGACGCAATTTCAAGATGTCTACAACGTTGACAAAGCGGATCTTCAATTCTGGGAAAGCCTTGTGCAAGATTGTGATGGCTGCAAGAGCTTCTAAGTTTGGCTCTGTACCTGCAGCTGCAATGACAAGATCTGGCTCTTCATCTGCTGCAACAGTTGATGCCCAATCGATCACCTTGTATCCTTCATGAACCAATTCTTCTGCTTCATCAGCTGAGTAGAATTGAGGACGTGGGTGTTTTGAAGTAACGATCAAGTTTACCTTGTCTTCTGCCTTGAAGGCTTTATCCATCACTGCAAGCAAGCTATTGGTATCTGCTGGCAAGTATTCACGGATGTATTCAGGAGTTTTCTCAGCCAAGTGAGTCAAAATACCTGGATCTTGGTGAGTATAACCATTGTGGTCTTGTTGGAAAACAGTTGAAGTCGCAATCAGGTTCAAGGCTGGGTAGTTTTTACGCCATGTCGTATGTGTCTTCGATTTACGCAACCATTTGAAGTGTTGAGTAATCATAGAGTCTACGACACGAAGGAATGATTCGTAAGAAGCGAAGAATCCATGACGACCTGTCAAGACATATCCTTCGAGCATTCCTTCTGCTTGGTGCTCTGACAATTGAGAGTCAATGACACGTCCAGCAGGGCTCAAAGCTTCATCGTAGTCTGGTTTCGTACGTCCTAACCATTGACGACTTGTACGAGTGAAGACTTCTTGAAGACGGTTTGATTTGGTTTCATCTGGTCCAAAGATACGGAAGTTATCTGGGTTCGCATCCACAAGATCTGCTGCATACTTACCAAACTCGATCATATCTTGCGCCATGATGGCACCTGGTGTTTCGATCTTGAAGGCATGTTTCTTCCAATCAGCAGTGTCCATTGGTTTGATAACACCTGCGTTTGTGATTGGGTTCATAGCCATACGACGGTCACCTTTTGGTGCGATTTCAGCAATTTCAGGAACTAGTTTACCAGTTTCATCAAACAACTCTGCTGGGCGGTAAGATTCCAACCATGAAAGAAGGGCATCTACATGCTCCATGTGGTGAGCATCTACTGGGATTGGCACTTGGTGCGCACGGAATCCACCTTCGATTGGTGTTCCTTCCCAAGCTTTTGGTCCAGTCCAACCTTTAGGAATACGAGCAATCAAGACAGGGTATACTGGTTGAGTTGCTTCTTCTGCAGAACCTTTACGAGCTTCTGCTTGGACTTTCTTGATTTCTTCAATCGCTTCGTCCAATTTTTCTGCAAACAAAGCATGAGCTGCTTCATGGTCGTCAGAAATAGCCGTTACGTCTGCAAAAATTGGTTTCCATCCAAGACCTTCAAAGAAGAGGGCCAATTCTTCGTCTGTTTTGCGTTCGAAGATTGTTGGATTGTGGATCTTTCCACCGTTGAGGTAGAAGATTGGAAGAACAGCACCATCATTGACTGGGTTCAAGAAGGTATTGGCCAACCAACCAGCCATCAATGGACCAGTTTCCCCTTCACCATCACCGATTACGGTTGCAGCAATCACATCTGGATTATCTAAAACAGCTCCAGCTGCGTGAGAAAGAGCATAACCAAGTTCTCCACCTTCGTGGATAGATCCTGGAGTTTCAGGTGCCGCGTGAGATGCAATCCCTCCTGGGAATGAGAAGATTTTACATAGGTGTTTAAATCCTTCTTCATTTTGTGGGATATTTGGATTCAATTCTGTATAAGAACCATCTAAGTAAGAGTTGGACACCATTACTTGTCCACCATGACCTGGTCCTTCAATGTAGAACATATCCAAGTCATACTTGTTGATGGCACGGTTCAAGTGTGCGTAAATAAAGTTTTGTCCAGGTACAGTTCCCCAGTGTCCGATTGGGTGAGCTTTCAAATCGTTTTCAACCACTTCACGTTTCAACAACGGGTTGTCTTTTAAGTACATTTGAGCAGCTGAAATATAGTTTGCTGCGCGCCACCACGCATCCACTTTATCCAAGTATGCTTTGCTGTTAAAATCAACAGTCATATTGTCTCCTCTCAAATTCTAGCTATGATTCTGATGAATTAGAATCCAGTGCAAGTATTTAGGTTATAAACATTCTGTTTCACTAACATGAAGACAGAATGAGCGCGAACCAAATTTAATTCAATTCTTTTCTATTCTATCAATAATTTATCTTTTTGTATATAGAAAAAATTAAAAAAAATATAATTTTTTATAAAAAGTTACAAATCTCTTCTAAAATCAAACTATTTTTCAATCATTTTACAGACAGCTTTTGGGTGAAACTGCTAAAAAGCCTTAGAAATCAGCCGTCTATAAATTTCCTTGTCACATAAAATCTTTCGTGATATACTTTAGATATCAAACTAAAGGAGGTCGATATGATTAAGGAAAAACGCAATAAAGGATTTGTGTCAGGTCTGGTGCTTGCCCTTGTCTTCCTAGCATTCGCAGGATTAGTATTTTCATTATGGATTCGTCACCAAAATCCTGCTACTAGCTTTGCTAAGGCAGAAAAGTCTGGGGATCCTGTAACGATGCAAGTCTATGATATTTATCCAGAACCTGTCGGAACTGTGGACAAAAGGCATGTACTCTATATTGTCCAATACGATAACCAAAATGATGGTAAGTATGCAGGGATCGAAACCAAAAAAGACGATGCGACGATTAAAGAAATCATTGATAAAGCGAAGAATGGGGAACTGCAGACCAAACCTTATCAACTAAAGGGAACGCAACTAGCCCCTTTAGCCAAGGATAGTAAGAATACATCTCGCAACGGTCGCCTTGTCGGTTATAGTGAGTACATCCATTCCCTCCTTGACCCGACTTCTGTCGTGTCACTCAATATGACGACCAGCTATTACCTAAGCCTTACGGAATATAACAAAGACTCCTTATTCCTCTTACTTGGTTCAGTTGCTTTAGCTGGACTTACCATTACAATGGTTGTAGCCAGCTTCTCTGTTCGGAAACGGACCATTGCTTCCTATCAGGAACTCCACCAAAACTATCCCGAACTCCAAGGAGATCTAAACCGTTTGGCTGATGAGGCCAGTTACTACAATCAAGACTTAAAAGTTATCTTATACAAAAATCATTTGATCACCTATTTCAGAGGAACGCAAACGATTGATTTACGAGATGTTCAACAACTATACTTACATGTCACTCGAGTTCGTCAATCAGGTATTGCCCGCTCTATCTTCCAATTGTGCTACATCCGCAAGGACAAGCCAAAGAAACAGCACCGCCTAGCCATTAAAAATAAGAAGAACGCTGAAGAACAACTTTACACTCTCTTTGCACAGGTGTCTGAGCGATTCTCAGATGTCAAGGTTGGAATTTAAAGCTTTCTAACTCCTCTTTTGAAATACTTTTCTAAGCCCTAAAAACCCCTCATCAACCAATTCTGATGAGGGGGTTTTCTATTTAGGTCACATTTAAAACGAAGAAAATTAAATCACTTTCTTACCATTCTTATAGACATCTGTCACTAGGTTGGTCGCAAAGAAATAGAAGAGATAATCTAGATTTGGTGCGTCATAAATCGTGATATCAGCTTGTTTTCCAACATCGAAAGAGCCAATCGTTTTGGCACGATCTACTGAGTAGGCTGCATTGATGGTCACTGCATTGAGAATTTCCACTGGAGTTAGGCGCATCATGAAGCAACCAAGGTGCATAGCAAACTGGAGATTGGCTGTCGGACAGGATCCTGGATTGCTGTCTGTTGTTAGGGTAATAGCCATGCCAGCGTCCAACATCTTACGAGCTGGTGCATAGGTATCTTCCATGAGGCTGAAGGTTGTTGCAGGCAAAAGATTTCCAATAACTTTTGCTTTTGCTAGTTTTTGAATACCCTCATCAGTAATGACCATCAAGTGTTCTGCACTGGTAGATTCCAATTCGGCTGCCACATCCACGCCACCAATGGACTCAATTTCATCCGCATGAATTCGTAATTTGAAGCCCATTTCCTTGGCTTTCGACAGAAGATAGCGGGATTCATCCGCTGTAAAGACACCCTTTTCACAGAAGATGTCACAGAATTCAGCCAGATTGTCTTCTTTTACCTTTGGAAGCATTTGTTCAATAATCAGATCTAAATACTCTTGAGAACGGCCCTTGTACTCTGTCGGGATCGCATGAGCTGCCATAAAGGTTGAAACCAGATCAATTTCATGGTCTCGGTCCAAGGCTGCTACTACATCTAATTGGCGTTTTTCCGTTTCCCAATCCAAACCGTAACCACTCTTGGCTTCAACAGTTGTCACCCCATGGCGCAACATATAATCCAACAGTCGTTTGGATTTGTCATAAAGGTTGTCGAAGGACGCTTCTCGTGTTGCCCGAACAGTGCTCAGAATCCCTCCTCCTTGAGCGAGAATATCTAAGTAGGAAACACCCGCTAACTTTTTAGCAAATTCATGTTCACGACTGCCTCCATAGACCAAGTGGGTATGGCAGTCAATCAAGCCAGGGGTCGCAACTTTTCCTTCACAGGATTTTACTTCCGTATGGGCATCCATCAGTTCTGGATCTGGTTGACCGGTCCCCACTGCAAGTACCTTTCCATCTTTAATGGCGATATAAGCATCAGAAAGGATTTTTGCCTCTGCCATCTCCTTACCATAAAGAGGATGACCGAGGTCGTTTGGACAAAACAACTGGTTAAAGTGGGTTAAGATTACATCAGCAGACATATGAATACTTTCCTTTCTATTTCCATTGTTATTCATTTTATAATTCTAAAGCAAAAGCGTCAAAAAAAAGTCAAAAAGTTTTTCCCTAATTTTTTTTTGCTTTATTAAAAATTAAATTTATTTTTGACTCTTTATTGACGTTTCTTGGATACAATAAAGAAAATATAAATTCATAGTTTATACATAAGGAGGTTCCTACTATGTCATTTATAGACGATAAAGAAATTGCAGCTGCTATGTCTGTCAAACTTGACTTTGATGTCCTACCTGAAAAGGCAACGTTTCAAGAAGGCATCCGTCGTGCACCTGATAGAGGCTTCCGCTTAACGCAAGCTCAGACTGAGATTGCCCTTAAAAACGCTCTGCGTTACATCCCTAAAAAATTCCACCAAGAGTTGATCCCAGAATTTCTAGAAGAACTAAAAACTCGCGGTCGGATCTATGGCTATCGCTTCCGTCCAAAAGATCGGATCTATGGAAAACCAATTGATGAGTACAAAGGAAACTGCACTGCTGCTAAAGCTATGCAGGTCATGATCGACAACAACTTGAGCTTTGAGATTGCTCTTTATCCTTATGAGTTGGTTACTTATGGAGAAACAGGTTCTGTCTGTGCTAACTGGATGCAATACAACTTGATCAAAAAATACTTGGAAGTCATGACGGAAGACCAAACCTTGGTCGTTGAATCTGGTCACCCACTCGGCCTCTTCAAGTCTAAACCAGAAGCTCCTCGCGTTATCATTACCAATGGTCTTTTGATAGGTGAGTATGACAACATGCACGACTGGGAAATTGCTGAAGAGATGGGCGTTACCAACTACGGTCAAATGACTGCTGGTGGCTGGATGTACATCGGCCCTCAAGGAATCGTTCACGGTACCTTCAACACTCTTCTTAATGCTGGTCGTCTTAAACTCGGCGTTGCTGACGATGGTGACTTAACTGGTAAACTCTTTATTTCATCTGGTCTCGGTGGTATGAGTGGCGCTCAAGGGAAAGCAGCTGAAATTGCAAAAGCTGTTGCTATCGTTGCAGAAGTGGACCGCTCTCGGATCGAAACCCGTCACTCTCAAGGCTGGATTAGTCAAGTGACAGACAGTGCCGAAGAAGCTGTGAAATTGGCTCAAGCAGCACTGGAAGCTGGTGAATCAACTTCTATTGCCTACCATGGTAATATCGTAGACTTGCTTGAATATGTCAATGAACACCAAGTCCATGTTCATCTTTTGTCTGACCAAACCTCTTGCCACAACGTTTACGATGGTGGTTATTGTCCAGCTGGTATTAGCTTTGAAGAACGGACACGCTTGTTGGCAGAAGACAAGGAAACCTTCCACCGTCTCGTCGATGAAACCTTGGCTCGCCACTTCGCAGTGATTAAAGATTTGACTGCTAAAGGTACCTACTTCTTCGACTATGGTAATGCCTTCATGAAATCTGTTTATGACTCAGGCATCAAGGAAATTTCTAAGAATGGTTTGGATGACAAAGACGGCTTCATTTGGCCATCTTATGTAGAAGATATCATGGGCCCTATGCTCTTTGACTATGGTTATGGACCATTCCGTTGGGTCTGCCTCAGCGGTAAACACGAAGACTTGATTGCAACTGACCACGCAGCTATGGAAGCGATCGATCCAACTCGTCGTTACCAAGACCGCGATAACTACAACTGGATTCGCGATGCTGAAAAGAACCAATTGGTGGTGGGTACAGAAGCTCGTATCCTCTATCAAGATTGTATGGGCCGTGTCAACATTGCTTTGAAATTCAATGAACTCATTCGCCAAGGTAAGATCGGACCAGTCATGATCGGACGTGACCACCATGACGTATCTGGTACAGATGCTCCATTCCGTGAAACATCCAATATCAAAGATGGATCGAACGTTACTTGCGATATGGCGGTTCAATGTTACGCTGGTAACGCTGCTCGCGGTATGAGTCTTGTTGCTCTCCACAATGGTGGTGGTACTGGTATCGGTAAAGCTATCAACGGAGGATTCGGTCTTGTTCTAGACGGTAGTCACCGAATCGACGAAATTATCAAATCTGCTATTTCATGGGATACCATGGGAGGGGTTGCTCGTCGGAACTGGGCACGGAACAATCATGCTATTGAAACAGCGATCGAATACAACCGTCTCCATGCAGGAACAGACCACATCACTATTCCTTATCTTGCAGACGAAGATTTGGTCAAAGATGCGGTTCAAAAATTGTTTTAATTCAAAAAAATAAAAATTGAGAAAGGGGAGGAGAATACATTGCCCTCCTTCCCCACTTCTCCTATAAAAAGAGGTAATCATATGGCAAAAATTGTTGAGTGTATTCCAAACTTCTCCGAAGGACGCAATCAAGCTGTAATCGACGGATTAGTCGCTACTGCGAAAAGCATTCCAGGTGTTACATTATTAGACTACTCGTCTGATGCTAGTCACAACCGCAGCGTCTTTACACTCGTTGGGGATGAAGAAACCATTCAAGAAGCGGCTTTCCAATTGGTAAAATACGCATCTGAAAACATCGATATGACCAAGCACGAAGGCGAACACCCTCGGATGGGAGCAACAGACGTTTGTCCATTCGTTCCAGTCAAAGATATCACAACAGATGAATGTGTTGAAATCGCTAATAAAGTAGCGGAACGCATCAATCGTGAATTGGGTATTCCAATCTTCCTCTATGAAGATGCCGCAACCCGTCCAGAACGCACCAACCTCGCTAAAGTTCGTAAAGGCCAATTCGAAGGAATGCCAGAAAAATTGTTGGAAGAAGACTGGAAACCAGACTACGGTGAACGCAAGATTCACCCAACTGCAGGGGTTACTGCTGTCGGTGTCCGTATGCCGCTCGTTGCCTTCAATGTCAACCTGGACACAGATGATCTAGAAATTGCCAATAACATTTCTAAAATCATTCGCGGATCCAGCGGTGGATACAAATACTGTAAAGCGATTGGTGTTATGCTAGAAGATCGCAACATTGCCCAAGTTTCTATCAACATGGTCAACTTGGAAAAATTCCCATTGTATCGCGTCGTTGAAACCGTTCGTTTCGAAGCACAACGCTACGGGGTTCGAATCATCGGAACAGAACTCATCGGACTTGCTCCAGCTAAGGCTTTGATCGACTCTGCTGAATACTACTTGCAATTAGAAGACTTTGACTACAGCAAACAAGTCTTGGAAAATCACTTGTTGGGTTAGAAAGGGAGTTCTATGAAACTAGTTGACTTAAGTATTACTGAGTTTGCCAAGGTTCTTGGTTCAGATGCCCCAGCTCCAGGTGGTGGTTCTGCTGCTGCCCTATCTGCTGCAAATGGGATTTCCCTTACAAAAATGGTCTGCGAACTGACCATTGGTAAGAAAAAATACGCTGAATTTGAAGACCACATCAAAGGGGTTCACGAAAAAAGTGCCCACCTCCAAGATCAATTACTAGAAGCTATTGACAAGGATACAGAAGCTTTCAACGTCGTATCAGCTGTCTTTGATCTTCCAAAAGAAACGGAAGAAGAGAAAGCCGCTCGTCGTGAAGCCATGCAAAAAGCTTTGAAACATGCGACAGTATCTCCTTTCTCTATGATGGAGCTCATCGTTGAGGCGCTTGAAACCACCAAAGAAGCTGTTGGCAAGTCCAATACCAATGCGGCGAGTGACCTAGGGGTGGCTGCTCTCAACCTTAAAGCTGGCCTTCAGGGGGCTTGGCTTAATGTCCTAATCAACATTTCAGGAATCAAGGACCAAGACTTTGTCCAAGAATACCACGGCAAGGGTCTCGAACTCCTCCAAACAGGCTCTGACCTTGCAGATAGCATTTACCAAAGCATTTTAGAAAGCCTATCATAAACCTATCATTCAACTTTATAACTTTAATACCTACAAAGAAAGAAGGGATTCTATGGTTTTATCGGATATTGAAATTGCCAATTCTGTCCAAATGAAGCCCATCACAGAAATCGCTGCTGAACTTGGATTGACCGAAGAGGATATTTCACTCTACGGAAAGTACAAGGCAAAAATCGATAGCAATCAACTGGAACAACTAAAGGACAAGAAAGATGGAAAGCTGATCCTTGTGACAGCCATCTCTCCGACACCTGCCGGAGAAGGAAAAACAACCACCTCTGTTGGACTAGTGGATGCCCTCTCTGCTATTGGTGAAAAAGCGGTTATTGCCCTCCGCGAACCTTCACTTGGCCCTGTCTTTGGGATCAAGGGGGGAGCTGCAGGTGGTGGGTACGCCCAAGTGGTTCCAATGGAAGACATCAACCTTCACTTTACAGGTGACTTCCATGCCATTGGGATTGCCAACAACCTGCTTGCTGCCTTGATTGACAATCACATCCATCACGGCAATGAGTTGGGCATCGATTCTCGTCGCATCACCTGGAAACGGGTGGTCGATATGAATGATCGTCAACTCCGTCATATTGTCGATGGCCTCCAAGGAAAAACAAATGGGGTTCCTCGTGAAGATGGCTTTGATATCACAGTGGCTTCTGAAATCATGGCTATTCTCTGTCTCTCAGAAAATATCCTTGACCTCAAAGAACGCCTCGATCGCATCATCATTGGGTACAACTACCAAGGACAACCGGTCACAGCTAAAGACCTCAAGGCTGGAGGCGCTATGGCAGCTGTTCTCAAAGATGCCATCCATCCCAACTTGGTACAAACCTTGGAACATACTCCTGCTATTATCCACGGTGGACCATTTGCCAATATTGCTCATGGCTGTAACAGTGTGCTGGCTACTAAACTAGCTCTCAAATATGCAGACTATGTTGTGACAGAAGCTGGCTTCGGAGCAGATCTCGGTGCTGAAAAATTCATTGACATCAAGTGCCGCATTGCCGGACTCAAACCTTCTGCCGTAGTCCTCGTCGCAACCATCCGTGCTCTCAAGATGCATGGCGGAGTTGCCAAAGCGGACTTGGCTACTGAAAATGTCCAAGCTGTTATCGATGGTCTGCCAAACCTAGACAAACACTTGGCCAACATCCAAGAAGTCTATGGCCTTCCTGTGGTCGTTGCCATTAACAAATTCCCACTGGATACAGAGGCAGAGCTAGAAGCTGTCTATGAATCTTGTAAGAAACGCAATGTAGATGTTGTCATTTCGGATGTCTGGGCACATGGTGGCGCTGGTGGACGCGACCTAGCTGAAAAAGTCATTCAACTAGCTCAAGAAGAAAACCACTTCTCTTATGTCTATGACGACGAAGACAGCATTGAAACGAAATTGACCAAGATTGTCACAAAAGTCTATGGTGGAAAAGGTATCAGCCTAACGCCAGCTGCTAAACGCGAACTCAAAGAATTGGAAGCTCTTGGCTTCTCAAACTACCCAATTTGTATGGCCAAAACGCAATATTCCTTCTCGGATGATGCCAAGAAAATCGGAGCACCAAAAGACTTCACTGTTAAAATCAGTAACCTTAAGGTAGCAGCCGGAGCTGGCTTTATCGTAGCTCTCACCGGAACGATCATGACCATGCCTGGCCTGCCAAAAGTTCCAGCCAGTGAAAAGATTGATATCGATGCCCAAGGCAATATCACTGGTCTCTTTTAAGAAAGAGGACGTCCTATGGTGACTATCCTTCATCTTACCCCCGCAGATTATCAGATATCTACTTGGTCCGGTGGCCAAACTACCCAACTCTTCCTCTCTCCAAAAGAGGGAAGTTATCCAGATCGGACCTTTGACTTTCGCCTCTCCACAGCAACGGTAGAGGTTGAAACAAGTGACTTTTCCGATCTCACAGGCTACCACCGAATCTTGATGCCTCTGACTTCATCGATTACACTCACCCATCAAAAGAAAGAAGTGGTTTTGAAGCCATTTCAAAGCTACTTCTTTGACGGGGGAGATCCTGTATCCAGCCAAGGGACCTGTCAAGATTTTAATCTCATCTATAAGCCTTCCTATCAGGGGCATATGAGTGCTATATCCCCAAATGAAAGTGTCACGAGCCAGAGTCGCTATCAATGGATCTATGCTCTCTGTCCACTAACACTTGAATGGAAAAAGGGACAATCCTACTCCCTCCAAACTCACGAGCTCCTGTTTATTGAACAAGCATCTCCTCTTCAAGAGATGACAATCACGTTTTCACCCCTTCAGTCTGGGAAGCAACCGATTGCTATCTGGACTGCGCTAAGATAATGTTTTAAAGGAGAGACATTATGAACGGAGCACATAAACAGTCGATTGAGGAACAAGAAAAAGCGAAATTCAGCTTTAGCGGTGCCACTCTATACGGTATCAATGCCGTGATTGGGTCTGGTATCTTCCTCTTGCCCAAAAAGATATATTCTGGCCTCGGACCAGCTTCCCTGGCCGTCATGTTTGGAGTAGCTATTCTTGTCATGCTACTATCAGCCTGTCTGGCTGAAACGGCTGGCTACTTTGATAAAAACGGTGGAGCCATGCAATACTCAAAAGCAGCTTTCGGAGACTTTGTCGGCTTTAACGTCGGGATCCTCGGATGGGCCGTTACCGTTATCGCTTGGGCTGCTATGCTAGCTGGTTTTGCTAAGATCTTCATCATTACCTTCCCAGCATTCGAAGGCTACAACCTACAGATTAGTATCGTTATGTTGGTTCTCTTGAGTCTTATGAACATCGCCGGTCTGAAAACATCGAAAATGTTCACACTGACAGCTACTGTTGCAAAATTAATCCCAATTGTCCTCTTCTCACTCTTCGCCATCTTCTTTATTCCTGGTGGAGTAAGCAAGGGCAACTTCACACCTTTCCTTCAATTGGAAAGTGGATCAAATCTCTTTAGTGCTATTTCTAGTACCGCTGTTTACATCTTCTACGGATTTATCGGATTCGAAACCATGTCCATCGTTGCAGGGGAAATGCGTAACCCTGAAAAGAACGTTCCTCGTGCTATCTTGGGATCCATCAGTATCGTCTCAGTTCTCTACATGTTGATCATCGCTGGAACAATCGCTATGCTTGGTGGAGGCATTATGGGAACCGAGGCACCAGTACAAGACGCATTTGTTAAAATGATTGGCCCTATCGGTGCCCCTCTTGTCTCCTATGGTGCTCTCATTTCAATCGCCGGTCTCAACATCGGTGAATCCATTATGGTTCCTCGTTTCGGTGCTGCCCTAGCAGACGAAAAACTCTTGCCAGCAGAACTTGGAAAAACAAACTCCAAGAATGCTCCTGTCATTGCCATTATCATTTCCGGTTTCTTTGCATTCTTACTCTTGTTATCTGGATCTTTCGAATCCTTAGCA
Organism: Streptococcus australis; assembly: GCF_019930045.1. Taxonomy (GTDB): domain Bacteria; phylum Bacillota; class Bacilli; order Lactobacillales; family Streptococcaceae; genus Streptococcus; species Streptococcus australis_D. The sequence continues at coordinate 154,581 of NZ_JAHZQQ010000001.1, forward strand.
ACTTTCAGTGTTGTTTTCCGTTTCTTCCAATATATTCCGACTGCTTTGGCAGCGCTCAAACTCAGAAAAATGTACCCAGAGAAAAAGGTTACCTTCCGAGTGCCATTCGGTCCAGTTATCCCAATTTTGGCTGTTGTCATCAGTATCTTGATGATTGCAGGGGATAATCTAATGAACTTTGTATGGGGAGCTATCGGTCTAGTAATCGCTAGTGGACTTTACTTTGTTTTCCACGGTGACAAACTAGCTAAGAAATAAAACAGTCCTCACCAATTCTATTTACACACTAGATGGGAACTTAGGAGGAGCAAAGAATTTCTTTGCTCCCTAGCCCATCTAAGAAGCTACGAATATCAAACCTGAGCTCTTTTCTCTAAGACTTCTTTCAATCTTCCTAAGAGCAATAGACAATGGGCTCACGTTTGGTATTCAAACCGAAGTAAACACATCTACTTCTACAGAACAATTCATAATCGGAGGTTTTATATGACTCAATTGATTCATTTAGATGGTAACAGCTTAACACTGGAAGAAGTCATCGCCGTCGCTCGGCACGGTGCCCAATGTGAGTTAGACGAAGCAGCCAAAGAAGCTGTTATCGCATCTCGTAAAATTGTTGATGATATCGTCCGTGAAAAACGTGTTGTCTATGGTGTGACCACTGGATTTGGCTCCCTCTGTAATGTCAGCATTTCTCCAGAAGATACTGTCCAACTGCAAGAAAACTTGATTCGTACCCACGCATCTGGTTTTGGTGATCCACTTCCAGAAGATGCCGTTCGTGCCATCATGCTCATCCGGATCAACTCGCTCTTAAAAGGCTATTCTGGCATTCGTCTGTCAACTGTTGAAAAACTATTAGAATTGCTTAACAAAGGAGTGACTCCTTATATTCCAGAAAAAGGATCACTCGGAGCTTCCGGAGACCTTGCCCCCCTTTCTCATATGGTGCTCCCAATGTTGGGACTTGGACATGCCTACTACAAAGGTCAACTCTTGAGCGGTCAAGAAGCTCTCGACCAAGCTGGTATTGAAAAGATCCAATTGGCTGCCAAAGAAGGGCTTGCTTTGATCAATGGTACGACTGTCCTAACCGGTATCGGCGCTCTTGCGACTTATGATGGTATCCAATTGCTCAAACTGTCTGACATTGCCGGTGCTCTTTCAATGGAAGTCCACAATGGTATTACCAGCCCATTTGAAGAAGACCTTCATACCATCCGTCCTCAAAGTGGACAATTGGCAACCGCTCGTAATATCCGTAACCTCCTTGAAGGAAGCAAAAACACAACCGTTGCAACCCAACAACGGGTCCAAGATCCTTATACACTCCGTTGTATCCCTCAAATCCATGGAGCCAGCAAAGACTCTATTGCTTATGTAAAAACAAAAGTTGAAATCGAAATCAACTCTGTGACAGATAACCCAATCATCACCAAGGAAGGACACGTCATCTCCGGAGGTAACTTCCACGGTGAACCAATGGCACAACCATTTGACTTCTTGGGTATTGCCCTTTCTGAAATCGGAAACGTATCTGAACGTCGGGTGGAACGCTTGGTCAACAGCCAACTTAGCAAATTGCCATCCTTCTTGGTCAAACATCCTGGCCTCAACTCAGGCTTCATGATTACGCAGTATGCTTGTGCTTCTCTTGCATCTGAAAACAAAATCTTGTCTCACCCAGCCAGCGTTGACTCAATCCCATCTTGTGAAAACCAAGAAGACTTCGTCAGCATGGGAACTACAGCAGCTCGTAAAGCAGCAGAAATCCTTAAGAATTCACGTCGCATCGTTGCCACTGAAATCATGGCCGCTTGCCAAGCCTTAGATCTCAAACCAGAAAATCATGAACTTGGTAAAGGTACAAAACCAGCCTATGACATGATTCGCAACAAGGTGGCCTTCATTGAATTTGACAAAGACATCGAAATCTTCGAAGAACTCAATAAAGCATCTGCCGTTGTTGAAAGTGAAGAATTCTTAGCAACCATCGAAAAAGCAGTTGACTTAAGCATTCAATACTGATACAGTAAGTATACAGCAGAAAAAGGCTGAGAAAATTTCTCAGCCTTTCCAATTCTAGCCAAATACAAACAAACGGAGGCATGTAACGTGCTTAGAGATTATTACCCAACGACTTACAGTTATTACCAAGGCAGTATTGAAGACAATCCTTATACAGCCAAATGGGGAATGCTAACGAAGTTTTTGGATTTGAATGATGAAACCTTGACTCCTTTTGAAGAAATCACCTTTGGAATCCTTGGCTTTAAAAGCGATAAAGGAGTCTATATCAATAATGGTCGTGTCGGTGCCGTCGAAAGTCCTAATGCTATTCGCACCCAGCTCGCTAAACTTCCTTGGCACTGGGGCACCAACGTCACAGTTTTTGATGTTGGAAATATCGATGGCCCCAATCGTTCTCTTGAAGATTTGCAAGAGAGCCTCTCTCTAACTGTCAAACGGATGTTGGAGTTAAATATTCAACCAATCGTCCTTGGTGGAGGGCATGAAACGGCTTATGGTCACTACCTGGGCCTCAAATCCTCCTTGCAACCAGATGAACAATTGGCCGTCATCAACCTAGATGCTCACTTTGACCTGCGTCCTTACGACCAAACTGGTCCCAACTCTGGAACAGGATTTCGCCAGATGGCAGACCACGCAAAAGAAGAGAGCCAGGATTTCCCTTACTTAATCTTGGGCATTCAGGAACACAGCAATAACCTGTTCCTATTCAACTATGTAGCTAAAACACCAAGCATTGATTTCTTAACAGGACAAGATCTCTTCCGGATGAGCCACCAGGCTATTCTTGATCGGATTGATCAATTCTTAGAAAAACAGACAGCGATTTACCTCTCCATCGATATGGACTGCTTTGCCGTTGGTTCTGCCCCTGGTGTCAGTGCCATCCAGTCACTTGGTGTGGATCCAAAACTAGCCTTGATGTTGCTCCAACACATTGCAGCTAGTGGCAAACTGATTGGCTTTGATATTGTGGAAGTTTCCCCTCCTCATGATATTGACAACCACACCTCCAACCTGGCTGCAACCTTTATCTTTTACTTGACCCAAATCTTGTCCCAACAAAAATAAGATTCAAAACCTCTCTAACAATACAAAAGGCTTCGCAACATCCACCCCTAGGGCGTTGCAAAGCCTTTTTTATTCTTCCTTCATAACACTTGATAAGATATACTAGAGGACTTTTAATCTCTTGAGGAAGGGACGATCTCTATATGGAGTCAAGTGTTGCTCTGCCAGTTTCTTGTAGTAGTTTTTATCTTCTCTCAAGAAGATGCTCAAAGGAGGATTCAGATGCTCTCCTTGCTCCTTCTGGGCCGATAGGAAAGCCAAGAGATAATACACCATCCCCTTATCCCGTGAATGAGTCGCTTGCTTTATGGTTCCTTCTTTACGAGCCAGGTAATGTGCTACCTTCTCTTGTTCCCCAAAATGACAAGCAATTAAGGCTTGATAAAATTCGAGCAATTCTTCCTTCCAAGGGAAGCGAACGCTGGACAAAACCTTTTGAGCCCTGTCAAAATAGAGACGGGCTTGGACCAAGTCTCCCTTCCAATAGTAGGCAATCCCAAGATCAATTTCAAACACCACTCGGACCGAATCAACAGATTGATCTCCCACCAGGCGAAGGACCTCTTCCAAGTGGGTAACAGCTACTTGAAAATGTCCCCTGACTTGCTCTATCTCAGCCAGGTAGGCTAAAGAAGCCGCAATTTGAATGGCATACTTGGCCTGCATGCTATTGGTCAGACTAAAGCAATCAATGGAGCGATAGAGGTGGCGGGTCGCCTGCTCCTCATCCCCCACCATCAAATGGTACAAACCCTTCAAGCGCAACTGAATCGCAATCGCTTCATGGTTGTTGGCCTGAATCGCATCTTCTAAAACCAAATCTGTGTAATAGGCCATTTCAGAAATATTTTCTGTTTGAATGCAATAATAAATGATTTGCCGGTACCCTTCTAAAAGGAAGTCGAGCTGTTTGAGTTCCCGCGCATAGGAGATGACCTTTTGTATATCATGAATCCCCTTTTGGTACTCTCCGCTTCGAATAAAGTAGCGCCCCTCTAGATACAAGTAACGCAGTTGCAAATACTTGTAATCTCTATCTTTTTGGTGCCTTGAAAAAAGCTGATCCAGTTCTCGACGAAGACGAGAGAGTTCCCCAAAAATGTCCAAATGGCTATTTTTCCCATCGGATACTCCCCCTTCTTCTCCCTTGGAGTATATTGGGAATAGTTCATGTTCTAGCTGGAGGATTTCTTCCAAGTAGGTCAGCTCAAAGGATAGAGAACGCAAGAGATTTTGGGACTGCTTGTATTGGTAAGCAATTTCCTTATAGAAGAGCAAATCTGTCGAATCTTCTAAGGTTTCTTCCAGTTTTTGCGCGATTTGTTGGTGGAAGAGACGCCGTCTGGCTGGTGACAGGAGTTGGTAGAAGTACATGGCTACCAATTGCTTGCAAAATTGGACCAAGAGATCCTCCCCTTCCTCCACTATTGAGATGATTCCTCTTTGAGTTAAAGGATCTAATAATGCAGTTAAAACAGAAAGATCTGTAGCTGTCAAATCGGCCAAGATAGACATGGATATCGGCTTATGAAAACAAGACAAATAATGAAGAAGGGACTCCTCTTCACTGCTCAAGTCACCCAACTCTTGAGACAGATAAGCTTGAATGATATCAGGTAAGGGCTCTAAACTTTCCTTCTCTTTCCACTCTTCTATATAGCTGGACAACAAGAAGGGACTACCTTCACTCCACTCCATCATTTGCTCGATCAGGGCTGGTTCTATCTGCCCCAGTTGCCCTTGCAAGAGTAATCGACTTTCACTCGGATCAAAATTGGTCAACTCGAGCTGGGACAACCGTCTCTCTACTTTTAAGCTCCCAAAGAAGGTGAGCAAGAATTCCGGCAAAGGCCCCTCAGCTGTAACAATCAGTTGCCATCTTTCCCCGCTACTTTTCTCCTCCAATTGCTTTACTTTATTGAATGAGGCCGCATCCATCCACTGAGCATTTTCAAGCAGAATCAGGAGAGGTTTTTCTTGGCTGAGTCTTTGAAGGTGCTTCCGGACAGCAGGGAGATTGTCCGCTTTTCCTAGAGGAGGAGCTTCCAAGCCCCCACTCACTTTCTCTAGGGAAGCTTTGAGGTCGTCCCAGATCCCTCCTTCTTCTTGGCGACTGCCGACTTTGCCTTCCAGCTTGACAAAGCTAAAACTACGATTGGACAGCAAGACCAATTGACGCAATAAACGTTTTTTGCCTGTTCCAGATTGCCCCATGACCAAGAGAGGGCCAACCGCTTCCCCCTTCTCTACTAAGGAGAGGTATTCTTCCAGTTGGGACAGTTCTTGTTTGCGACCAAAGAAAGGGAGTTCTCGGACATTCACACGATTGCTCTGTTTACGGGTGCGTTTAGCTTCCAAAACAGAATGATACAGTTCTTCTATCACTCGACTGGGACGAACATTCAGCTCACGATCCAATAAATCCACCAGCTTGTAATAGGTCTCAAAAAATTTCCCCAGCTGGTGATGAACTCTATAATACTCCATCAAGAGCTGGTAGTTCTTTTCTTCAAATTCATCCAGCTCTACTAAATGGTGGAGTAAGGACTCTATACCAGGGTCTCCCAGCCCCTCTTTGTCAATCTTTTGATAACAGCTTTCAATATAGAGTTGCTTATAAGCGCTCCGTTTACGGGAAGCCCACTGGTCAAAGTCCTCATCATCCTTGACGTAGAAGCCTTCTAGAAAATCTCCCTGATAAAGATGTAAATTGCTTATTGGATCCCTTTCAAAAAGCTGGACATCCAAAGAAAGATTCAACTCAGGATTAAGGGCCAGGCTACTCCTACTTGGAGAAACAATGACATCTCCTTCAAAGATTTTATTGGCTTGGTAAACAGTATTCCGTAGATTTTTCCGAGCGACTTGGTTTTCCTTATCCCCCCAAAGAATACCCGCAATTTCATCACGGTTAACCTCACCCGATACAGCTAAGTAATAAAATAAAGCCTCCATCTTCGAGAAGGAAAAACGGATGTCTTTCTGTTGAAAAACAACCTTAGGGGGTCCAAATAACTTCAACGTGAGTTCTCTCTTCATTGCAAGCGCCTCCAAAATCTTCATATTAATACTATAAAAAAAAAGTTGTCTTTTAGCAAGCGATTGGCCCAAGTAAAAAAGAGACTGAGAAAAATTTTTCTCAATCTCTACAATTCCTGCTTAGACTGTTGATTAAATCACTTCCAAATTTGGTTGGTGTTCAAATAAGGCTTTTGTTGCATGGTGGACATGATAGGCTACATCTTCATTGTTCATGGTGTAGAGATGGACACCGGCAACATCTTGTGTGACCAAATCAACGATTTGATCCACCGCATAGGCTAAACCAGCTGCACGAAGGGATTTTGGATCATGTTCATACTTATCCAGAATGGCTTTGAATTTCCGTGGGATATGAACATTTTCACAAGTCTTCAACAAGCGAAGGGCCTGGTTTCTGTTAAGAATTGGCATCACTCCTGCATGAATGGGCACATCAATTCCCGCCAAAATACACTTATCTTGAAAATCGTAGAAACGCTCATTGTCAAAGAAAAGCTGAGTCACTAGGCTCGAACATCCAGCATCCACTTTCTTTTTCAGATTTTGAATATCTGAAATTTGGTTTGGCGAATCGGGGTGACCTTCTGGGTAACAAGCACCGATCACATCAAAGTGAGGAGCTTCTGTTTTAATAAATTCAATCAAGTCCGTTGCATAACGAAAGTCTTTTAAAGGCTCAATACCAGGAATAATATCACCACGAAGGGCCAAGATCCGATGAACCCCTACTTGATCTAATTCATGAAGGGTATCTGCTACTTTTTCCTTGCTTAGATAGATGGCAGGTAAGTGGGCAATGGTCGGAATAGACAATTCATTCTGAATATGATTGGCTAAAGCAACCGTCGTCTCTTTGATATTGTATTTATTATTGCTAGCTGTCACACTGATAAAGTGTGGAGCTAATTCCTGCATATTTTCCAAGGCACGTAAGAGCTTGGCATTGCCTACTTCAGGATTTGGAGGGAAAACCTCAAAGGAGAGCGACGGTGTTTGCTTAGTCATCAAATGTATTCCTTTCTTGATTGAGCAATTCTTTTTTTGCTATCGAGCAAGCTTAGGAATTTCTACTTGCTTTATAGCGCTTTACGAGCAGCTTTTGCCGCTTCTACAAGACGGATCAAGCTTTCTTTTGTTTCTTTAATTCCACGAGTTTTCAAACCACAGTCAGGGTTGATCCAAACTTTTCTGCTTGGTACTTTGGCAAGGATCGCTTCGATAGTGTGATCGATTTCGCCTTCGTTAGGCACACGAGGTGAGTGGATATCGTAAACCCCAGGTCCAACTTCTGTTTGGAAGTTTTTCGCTTTGAGTTCGTCCAAGATTTCAAGGTTTGAACGGCTTGCCTCAAATGAGATGACGTCTGCATCCATGTTGTCGATAGCTGGGATGATATCTGTAAATTCTGAGTAACACATGTGAGTGTGGATTTGTGTGTCTGGTGCTACTGTTGAATGTACCAAACGGAAGGCTGGAATAGCCCAGTCAAGGTAGTCTTCGTACCAGTCACTACGACGGAGTGGCAATTTCTCACGAAGAGCAGCCTCGTCGATTTGGATAATCTTCACGCCTGCAGCTTCAAGGTCAAGAACTTCATCCTTGATTGCAAGAGCGATTTGAAGAGTAGAATCCTTGATAGAGATGTCTTCACGTGGGAATGACCAGTTAAGGATGGTAACAGGTCCAGTCAACATCCCTTTAACAGGTTTGTCCGTACGGCTTTGTGCGTAGCTAGACCATTTGACAGTGATTGGGTTGAGACGAGTCACATCCCCCCAGATGATTGGTGGTTTCACCCCACGCATACCGTATGATTGTACCCAACCATTCTTAGAGAAGAGGTAACCTGACAAGTTTTGACCGAAGTACTCAACCATGTCGTTACGCTCGAATTCACCGTGTACAAGTACATCAAATCCAACTTCTTCTTGCCATTTGATCCATTCGTCGATGGTTTCAGCAAGGAAGGCATCGTATTCTTCTTGTGACAATTCACCCTTACGGAAGGCCAAACGTTTGGCACGAACTTCTTTCGTTTGAGGGAATGAACCGATGGTTGTTGTTGGAAGGGCTGGAAGTTTGAATGCTTCTTCTTGGATAGCTTCACGTTCAGCAAAAGCTGGCAAACGAGTGTAGTCTGCTTCTGTCAATCCAGCAATACGTGCACGAAGTTCTGCATTTTCTCCGACACGTTCTGTCGCAAAGAGTTCTTTGTTTGCTGCAAGGGCTGCTTCACCTTGACCGTTGCGGATAGCATCCAAGTCACGAAGTTCTTCCAATTTTTCAACTGCAAAAGCAAAGTGGTTCAAGATAGCTGGTTCAAAGTCTTCATTGGCAGTTGTAAATGGCACATGAAGCAGTGAGCAAGAAGTTGTCAAAACGATGTTTTCAGCTGGTACTTGTTTCAAGATTTCCAAGCTTGCTTCGTAGTTGTTGCGCCAGATGTTCTTACCATTGACAATCCCTGCATAAAGAGTCTTGTCAGCTGGGAAGCCACCTTTAACGAGTTCAAGAGTTTTCTTCCCTTCCACAAAGTCAAGACCGATCGCATCTACTGGCAAGTTCACAAGGTCATTGTAGACATCACGAACATCACCAAAGTAAGTTTGGATCAAGACCTCAAGACCTTTCTTGTCAGCCAAGAGCTTGTTGTATAGGTTCAAGAAGAGCGCTTTTTCTTCAGCTGACAAATCTTTAACAAGAGCGGCTTCGTCCAATTGAATACGAGTTGCACCAAGCTCTGCCAATTTAGCAAAAACATCTTGGTAAGCAGCTACTAAGCTATCCACGAAGTCTTCTGCTTTCACGCCTTCTTCAAAGTCTGATAATTGAAGGAAAGTGAATGGTCCAACCACAACTGGACGAGTATCAAGACCCAATTCTTTCGCTTCTTGGTACTCATCAAAAATCTTGTGACCAGCCAATTTGACTTCTGTTGTTTTTTCAAATTTTGGAACGATGTAGTGGTAGTTGGTGTTGAACCATTTCTTCATTGGAAGGGCACGCACATCCCCTTTTTCTCCTTGGTAACCACGCGCCAAAGCGAAGTAGCGTTCAAGGTCAGACAAGTCCAAGTTTTGAACTGATGCAGGAACCACGTTGAAGAGGAAAGCAGCATCTAGGAAGTTGTCATAATGTGAAAAGTCATTTGATGGGATTTCAGTAATGCCTTTTTCTTTGACAATGTTCCAGTGTTTGGCACGCAATTCTTTTGCAGCATCCAACAAATCTTCAGCTGTAATTTCGTTTCTAAAATATTTCTCAGTTGTAAATTTTAGTTCGCGGAATTCACCCAAACGAGGGAATCCGATAATTGTAGTTGACATGTTTTGTCCTCCAAAAATTCAAGTTGAGTCTATCTTATCAGAAGAAGCCCCTTCTGTATAATTGCTTTTCAATGGTTTACGATATAGCCAGAAGCTATAACCTTATAGATCAAGGGTTTTCGTCGCTTGCCATTGACCAGAACTAATAGTTCTTATAAAAAATAACTATAAGGTTTCTACTAGACAGACCGAGGCCCCTCCCATTGGACAGTCCTCGTCCCCTCTAAAACAAAAAAAGAAGCTATCCGCTTCTTTTTTGTAGGAACTTATGCTCAAGTTAGTTGCACACAAAAAGCATCCCAAGGTTCCAATACTTTTGTTTGTTTAACCTGCTCTACATTGGTATTGCTAATGAGGACCTCCTGATAGTCTTCCTCCAGTTCAAAGCTCTGAACTTGACTAGACAAATTGACCACAATCAAATAGCGTTGATTCCCATTTACTCGTTGGTAGGCAAAGACTTGATCAGTTGTATCCACTAGCTCAAAGTCTGCCGAGATCAACCAGTCTTGCTCCTTACGGAGGGCAACTAATTGTTGGTAGGTATAAAAAATGGATGAGGGATCAGCCAAAGCCGCTTCCACATTGATTTCCTGATAGTTTGGATTAACAGCTAGCCAAGGTTGACCGGTTGTAAAACCAGCCTGTGGCTGCTTGGACCACTGCATCGGAGTCCGAGCATTGTCCCGGCCAATATGTCGGATCTGGTCCATAATGGTGTCGAGGTCTACTCCCTTTTCTAGGCTTTCCTTAGCGTAGTTAATAGATTCAATATCTTCGATTTCGTCTAGGCTCTTAAAAGGATAGTTGGTCATGCCAATCTCTTCCCCCTGGTAGATATAAGGTGTCCCTCTCATCAAATGAAGAAGAATGGCTAGGGCCTTAGCGGACTTCACCCGGTATACTTGGTCATCTCCCCAGGCAGAGACAATCCGAGGAAGGTCATGATTGTTCCAAAAGAGGGAGTTCCAGCCTTCATCCATGCCCAGTTCCGTCTGCCACTTGTAAAAGATTTCTTTCAACTTAGGAACATTGAGTTTCTTCGCATAGTGCCATTTGGGCTGACCCTCTTGGAAGAGAAGCCCAATGTGTTCAAATTGAAAGACCATCGATAATTCTTCATTGTCAGGACCAGAGTATTGCTTAGCAATCTCAGGTGTCGCTCCCCAGGTCTCCCCGACCGTTAACAAATCCTTATCCCCGAAAGTCGCTCGATTCATTTCTTTCAGATAAGGGTGGAGCATGGGACCATTGGCTACGATCTTCTGATCAGGAATTTTCCCAATCATGTCGATGACATCCATCCGAAAACCACCGATCCCCTTGTCGATCCAAAAGTTCATCATGTCATAAATCTTCTGCCGAAGGGTCTCATTTTCCCAATTCAGGTCTGGTTGCTTCTTACTAAAGAAGTGCAAATAATACTGCTGGGAAGCTGGATCAAATTCCCAAGCTGAACCACTGAAGGTAGATACAAGATCATTGGGTTGGTCCCTCCAAATATAGTAGTCTCGCTCTGGACTGTTTGGATTTTCCTTGGCCTCGATGAACCAAGCATGTTCATCAGATGTATGGTTGACCACCAAATCCATGATCATCTTAATACCGCGCTTTTGCCCCTCCGCAATCAATGTTTCCATATCTTCCATGGTACCAAAGATGGAAGCAATATCCTCATAATCAGATATATCGTAGCCATTATCATCCATAGGGCTTTGGTAGACAGGAGACAGCCAAATGGCTGTAATACCTAACTTCTCCAAATAATCCAGCTTACTGATGATCCCCTTGAGGTCACCGATTCCATCTCCATTGCTATCTAAAAAACTCTTGGGATAGATCTGATAAATCACGGCATCATGCCACCATTTTTTCTTCATGTGCTTCTCCTTTTTGGTTTCACTTGTAATCCCTTACATCATAACCAAACTGGAAAAGAATTGCAACCCTCAGCTGACCTATCTGTCTCCCTTAAAATAAAAAAGAAGTCTCTCTAGAGAACTTCCTTTTCAAGACTTCTGTTTTTCTCTTCTTTTTGCCAAGAGTGATAAGAGAGCATGGCCAATCCAAAGAGATGACTTCCCAACAAGGCCGTCACAAAAATCAACTTGCCCCTGTCTGGATAAGAAAGCGGAACATTGCTAAAGCCATAGCGAGCCCATTCGATAAAGATCGGATGCGAAAAATAAAGCGCCATGCTCATCTGCTTTAAGTACTGCAAATCATAGCTTTTCAAAAAGGACGATCGCAGACAAGCATTAACCAAATAGACCGTCACAAAGGGAAGGAGCAAGTAAAAGTTCTTATCGATTCCTTCATGTTGAAAAATGATGAGGCCTTCTAAACAGAACAGTCCAAAGGCAAGGGCTACTTTTTGCCAACGGTGAACCCTAAAGGTTTGTGCATGAAAATGGTCATAGAGATAGTAACCCATAAAGATAAAAATAGGCGTGTAAAAGAGACCATTTCGCGCTGTGAAAAATAAGTTGCTGTAGAGTTGGTAACCCTTGAGAAGACTCGTGGTGTCCAGATAAGCTGAATAGGTCTCGATCAAACCCCAGCAGTATAGAAGAAAGGTGATCAACCCCGTCCAAACCATACCTAGGCGTTTGACCAATTGATTGACCAAAAACAAGCCCAGCAAAAAGGCTGGGATATACCAGAGTTGGTAGCACATTCCCAGATAGAGAAGAGCAATCAGAACGCCTGCTGGAAAGAGATAGACAGGGAGATGAAGACTAGAAAAAAAGACCCAGGCATAGGGAAGATAGACACAACTCCAAAATAAATAGGTTTTTACGATTTTGACCAGATAGGTCTTCATTTTCCTTGCATCTCTTAGTGATGGCTTGAGGAAAAAGCTGGCACAGACGATAAAAAATGGCACCGCTAGCCGGCCGAGCATACTCTTGAGACCAAAATGCACCGGCTCATAAGAGGTCAAGCGACCACTATGCACCAATATCACTGCAATCGCAAAGAGGTATTGAAAAAGACTAATATTGGAAGTGTTATAGAGGGAATTCTTTTTCATGGTCCTACTCCTTCGCCAAATGCAGATTCTATGGTTATTTTAGCATGAAAGAGAGGACCAAGCAAGGAATCCTTGCCTCCTTATCTACCTTTTTTCCTCTATTTTTGATATGATAAATTGCAAGAATAAGTGCAACATTTACTTGAACTCATCCTCTAGAGCTTCACAAGCAGTTCTGTAAGCTAAAC
>NZ_JAHZQQ010000010.1 GCF_019930045.1 Streptococcus australis
TGACACACTTGAAAGCTTATTTGATTAACACTCCGCAACTTTACTTGAGTGTTTACACAAAATTATTGACAGAATCATAACTAAATTTTTAGATAATGAAATAAAATGTTTATATAATAGTAATAGATCAATAGATATTTTTCCTAATGATTATTGGATTAGAAAAAAACAGTTTGAAAATGTGAGAGGCAAAATTTATAGTCAATTTGGAAAGTTCGGACTTATTGACGCTTATAGACATTCATTAGATAATAAACATGAATTGGATTGTATATATAAAAATTTTGAAGGAGATGTAAATAAATATATAATTCCACTTTATATCCCTTTAGTTAATATAAGAAAAGAAAAATTGAATGATCAGATCATTGAATATCTGGAGGAGAATTTCGGGTTTGATTTTATTAGTGAAATATATTTTGCTTTGAAAGATAGTGTAATATATCCGGAACAATTATCATCAGTCGATTTCTTAAAACTTGAATATAATACTGCAGAAGATTATAATTTTACTAATGCGATTAATAAAATTAAAGATAGTATTAATGATGAGAATCTATCAATTTTTATAGATTCTTATTTAAAATGTGGCTATATTGATTATTTGCCAAGGGAAAACAAAACTTATAAAAATGTTACGGTATATAATCCGTATAATAAAACTTCAAAAATAATTATGTCATTTAGAAATAAAATCAATGATGTGCCTGTTTTAGCTCATGAATTAGTCCATGCTTATTTTTTTGAATTATTAAAAGATAGATTGTCTCCAAAAAACTTTTTTAAAATACAAAAAGATTTTTGGGAGGTTTTGGCTAAAGTAGGTGAATTACTCGTATTACAGTCAATGAAGCAGATAAATTATTTTTATCGTAGATCACACTATCAATTAAATTTTTGTTTCTTAGATTATAAAATAATAACAAGCGAGGAAAAATCAATACAATTTGACGATATCCTTCATTTAAAAGATGAGATTACATCTTTCCAAGGTTTAGATCCTAAAAAATTGATTTACACAAATTTAAACTTTATAAATTATGAATTGTTGTATAGTGATAAAATGTCTAGTTATCAAGAAGTTTATGCGGATATTTTAGCAATTGCAATTTTTAATTTACTTCAATCCAATCATATCAAGTGGGATGATCTAATAGAGGTAATAAAAAATTTGAGATGTTTTACACTTACTGAATTAACATTGACTTTAAAACTAGATACTAAAAAGCTAATTGAAACTTATACTGAAAAAATCTCTCATTTTTTGTCTCATAACTTATTGGAGGGGTATTGTAAATGAAAGTTTTTTTAAGAAATATTTTTTTTAGGAATCTGGTCTTGTCTAGTTTCTTCGATGATTTAGGATCAACTATTTATAATCTTGTTTTTGTAGTTTTTGCAGCAAGTATGGCGAATAGTAAATTGGCAGTTGGTATAGCAAGTTTTATACAATATATTCCAACGATTTGTGCTCTTTTTATTGCAATGCAGGCTGACAAAACAAAGAATAAGAAATTGTGGTTGCTATTATTAGGATATATACAAGCAGTATTATTTATTATGGTTGCGTTCTTATCGAAAGAAAATTCATGGCTAGTTTTCTCGATTGTATGTTTCATTAACATCCTATCAGATTGTATTGCAGAGTACAGAAGAGGCCTAGTATTACCTATGTTTCAGTCACACATTCCCGAAGAAGACCTGATGGAAGCGTACTCTTTTGATCAAGTAATTAGTCAAATAACTTTGATTTCTGGTCAAACTTTGGGAGTTTGGTTACTAACGATTTCTCATAATAATTTCTTCTTTTTAGCTACGATAAATGCTATAAGTTTCTTATTATCATCGATGGTATTGCTTAAAATCCAAAGACAATTGACACATCCAGAAGTTAATTATTCACCAGAAAATGGGTTTATCTCACAACTTAAGAACCTTTACAAAAATAGTAAAAGTATATTTAAATATCAAGAGAAAGTACGTTTTGGTCTAATGATTTTTTCAATTTTAGGATTAAATTCGCTAGGCAGTGCTATTTTAATAATGTACAATCTGAAATTTACAGAAATAACTCCTTTTGGTTTATCTTTTGCTCAGTCGGTGTTTTTACTTCAAACAATATTATTTGTTTCAGCCCTAATTGGTGGAATGACCCCTAATGATTATTTTTCTAAACTTTCACTTATTAAAATACTTCAAATAGATAGTGGATTATTAATTTTAATAGGAATATGTGGTTGGATAAATGGTTTGGAAATTATTTCCTTTAGTGTGTTGGCATTCATGATGTATCTTAGTAGTAAGGTAAATCCCAAATTAAATAGCCTTTTAATGGCAAAACTTCCACCAGATATTCTTGCACAAACTAGTAGTTTTTTTAAGGTTATATCAGTATTATCAATGCCAATAGCAACTATTTTATTTACAAGTTTATCTATGTGGAACTCTCAGTTTGCCTGGGGTGTATTCTTATTATTATCTATTGTGGTATTTGTGCTTTCCTTATTTTCTAATAAATCGGTTACTAGTGATTAAGATTAGTTTACAAGATTTAAATGTTGCATAAAAAGGTACGTGTGTTTGATTTTTCTAAATTTTGAAAACAAGAGAAAACAGCTGAAAGCGTTTGAAATCATTCTTAAAATCAAGTATAATAAAACTAATAAAAGCATAGGAGAACTTGTTATGGCTGTTAAAGATTTTATGACACGTAAAGTGGTTTACATTAGTCCAGATACTACAATTGCCCATGCGGCAGATTTGATGCGCGAACAAGGTTTGCACCGTTTGCCAGTCATTGAAAATGATAAATTGGTTGGTTTAGTGACAGAAGGTACGATTGCAGAAGCAAGCCCATCTAAAGCAACAAGCTTGTCTATTTTCGAGATGAACTATCTGTTGAACAAGACCAAGGTCAAAGATGTCATGCTTCGTGATGTCATTACTGTCTCTAAATTTGCCAGCCTCGAAGATGCGACCTATCTCATGTATAAGAACAAGGTGGGAATTCTTCCGGTTGTAGACAATGACCAAGTATCCGGTGTCATCACAGACCGTGATATTTTCCGTGCCTTCCTCGAAGTATCCGGTTATGGAGAAGAAGGAGTTCGTGTTCGCTTTGTGACAGAAGATAAGGTTGGTGTTCTAGAACAAATCATTCATTTGATTGTAGAAGAAGGATACAATATCGCCAATACAGTCAATATCCCAACCAAAGATGATCATGTCGTTATCGAAGTTCAGATTGATGGCATTACCGATACGGAAGTTATCAAGAAGAAATTTGAAGAAAATGGTATTCGTGTGGATGAAATTAGTCGCACATCTGCAAAAGCCTTTTAAATAAAGAAAGAGCCTGAGATATTCTCAGGCTCTTTGTTTTAGCGAGCAATGGGTTGCTTGTTGGTATCCAAGGTAAATCCTTCTCCTAGGATTTCGTGGGCTTCTGTAATGGTAATGAAGGCAAATGGATCGATCTTATTGATGATATCTTTCATTTGTTTCATTTCATTCCGTGAGACCACGCAGTAGACAATCTTCATTTCTTGTTGGCTATAATAGCCCATGCCGTTTACGAAGGTGACTCCTCGGCCCAAATCAGTCGTGATTTGTTTGGCAATTTCATCTGGTTTAGATGTAACCACGAGGAATCCTTTTCCTGCAAAACCTCCTTCACCGACGATATCAATGACGACGGTGTCAATCAGGATAAAGAGGAGGGTGTAGGCTGCAATTCGGAAGTCCTTGAAGACGATCAAAACAGTTGTCAAGACGATGGCATCCACAATTAACATGAGGCGTCCCATGGAAAGCGTCGTGTACTTGTTAAAGATACGCGCGACAATATCGGTTCCACCTGTTGTTCCTCCAGCGTTGAAGATAATCCCCAGTCCAGTTCCAAGGATAACCCCTGATCCGATACAGGCCAGAAGGATATCTCCGTCAAGAGCCGTAAAGACTGCAGTTTGAAGATGATGACTTCCAGGGATCAGCTCGAAGATGGCCATCCAAATAGAGACCGAAAAAGTTCCAATCAAACTGAGATAGAGGGATCGGAGCCCCAGTAATTTCCAGGCTAGGAAAAAGAGGGGAATATTGATGGCCAAGTTCATGACCGAAACGGGAATTTTAAAGAGGTAGTAGGTAATCAGGGTAATCCCTGTAGCTCCTCCCTCATAAAAGTGAAATGGAATGACTAAAAAGAAGATTCCAAAAGAAAAAATGCCAGCCCCCAAAATAATGGCCAGAATATTTTTTGCCTTAAACATGCTCGTTCTCCTATTCATTTTTCACCATACATTTTACCAAAAAAAATGAAAAATAGGAAATAATTTTCATCAATTTTCACGAATTCGGACAGGATTTTTACCCCTATTTTTGGTAAAATAAAAAGAAGTGATGCATGCTAGAGAAATGAGTATAGAAAGTTAAGATAAGAGAATGAAACAGGGAACATTAATTTCAATTGAAGGCCCAGAAGGTGCAGGGAAATCCTCCGTTTTAGAAGCCTTGCTACCACGCTTGGAAAAGGCAGGGATTGCCTATATTACCACGCGGGAGCCAGGGGGCGTCGAAATAGCAGAAAAAATACGCGAGGTCATTCTAGATCCATCCCATACGGAAATGGATCCCAAGACAGAATTGCTTCTTTATATCGCCAGTCGTCGCCAACACTTGGCAGAACGTGTCCTTCCAGCTTTGAAAGCAGGGAAGCTAGTTATCATGGATCGTTTTATCGACAGTTCGGTAGCATACCAAGGCTTTGGGCGTGGATTAGCAGTAGCAGATATTGAATGGTTGAACCAATTTGCGACTGATGGTCTGAAACCCAATCGGACCTTCTACTTTGACATTGATGTAGAAGAAGGGTTGGCGAGAATTGCTAAGAGTGCTAGCCGTGAAGTCAATCGCTTGGATCTAGAAGGACTCAGTCTCCATCAGAAAGTCCGTCAAGGCTATCTGGCTATCCTCGAAAAAGAACCACAACGTGTGGTGAAAATTGATGCCAGTCAACCTTTTGACCAGGTGGTCGAAGATACTTGGCTATTATTGAAAGAAATCTTGGAGATCAGTGAATGAAGTTAGAACAAGTGCAAAAACTTCAACCTCAGTTAGTCGATCGCTTCCAAGCTATTTTAGAACAAGACCGCTTGAGCCACGCCTATCTCTTTACAGGAGATTTTGGCAGTTTTGAGATGGCCCAGCTCTTGTCCCAAAGTCTCTTTTGTACGGACAAGAAGGGTGTTTGGCCCTGTGGGACTTGTCGGGCTTGTCGCTTGATTGAAGAGGATGAATTCTCAGATGTAACGGTTGTCCGACCGGTCAATCAAATCATCAAAACGGATCGGATCCGGGATTTGATCCAGCATTTTTCTCAGTCAGGCTACGAAGGATCCAAGCAAGTCTTTATCATCTGCGATGCAGACCGGATGCATGTCAATGCGGCCAATTCCCTCCTCAAGGTCATTGAAGAACCTCAGAGTGAAGTTCATATTTTTCTGCTGACAGCAGATGAGCAGCTGGTTCTCCCGACCATAAAAAGTCGGGCGCAGCAGGTCCATTTTCCAAAAAACCAAGATTTCCTAAAAGAGTATCTCCTTCAGGAAGGTCTCTTGCTTCAACAAGCAGATTTGTTAGCCAACTTTAGTCAAGGTTTCCAAGAGGCTCAAATTCTCGCTCAGAATACCTCCTTTTTCGATCTGACGAGGGAGTGTGAGCGTTTCGTTGCAGCTTGTCTAAAAGCAGATCCGCATATCTACTTACTGGTCTCTCGCTTGGTTCAAGAGACGGATGATAAAGAAAAGCAGGCTCAAGCCTTTCGCTTGTTGGAATTGCTCTTTGCACGCTCCATCGGTCAGTCCTTAGGAAGAGACTATCTAGAAAAATTGGTCTTGGCCAAACAGATGTGGGAACGGAATGTGAGTTTTCAAAATGCTCTCGAGTATATGGTCCTACAGTTGAAAAATAGAAGGTAAAGAGATGAATAAAAAAGAATTATTTGATGCTTTGGATGGCTTCTCCCAGGAATTGCTGGTTACATTAGCAGAGGTTGAAGCCATTAAGAAAAATCTCAAACTCATTGTCGAGGAAAATACAGCTCTGCGTCTTGAAAATGATAAATTAAGAGAGCGCTTAGGAGAAGTGGAGAAAACCAGCTCCCCTAAATTCCATCGCAATGGTCGTGAAAATTTACAAAGAATTTACAATGATGGATTTCATGTTTGTACAGACTCCTATGGTCAACGTCGTGAAAATGATGAAGAGTGTATTTTCTGTGATGAATTGTTATTTAGGGAGTAAATATGCAGATTCAACGAAGTTTTAAAGGGGATAAAGCGACAGGGACTCTATTTTTAGTGCCAACCCCAATTGGCAATCGGGATGACATGAGCTACCGCATGATCCAAACTCTAAAAGAGGTGGATCTGATAGCAGCAGAAGATACACGCAATACAGGACTCTTGCTCAAGCATTTTGAGATTGCGACACCACAAACTAGCTTCCATGAGCACAATGCCATGGAGAAAATCCCTGATTTGCTAGCTCATTTAGAGTCTGGAAAGGACCTGGCCCAGGTATCGGATGCAGGACTGCCCAGTATTTCGGATCCAGGTCACGACCTGGTCAAGGCGGCTATTGAACGAGAAATCCCTGTTGTGGCAGTTCCTGGCCCGAGCGCCGGCATTACCGGCCTAATTGCCAGTGGCTTGGCACCCCAGCCCCATATCTTTTATGGCTTTCTTCCACGCAAGGAAGGGCAGCAAAAGGCCTTTTTCCAGGAAAAGCTAGCCTATCCTGAGACTCAGATCTTTTATGAGTCTCCGCACCGAGTTCGTGCGACCCTTGAAAATATGCTGGCAGTATATGGAGACCGTCCAGTTGTGCTGGTCCGAGAACTGACCAAGATCTATGAAGAATACACGCGAGGGACCATCGCAGAGTTAGTGGACTATCTGGAGGAAAATCCCCTTAAAGGAGAGTGCCTTCTGATTGTAGAGGGAGCCAGTGAACAGGAGCTAGATCTAGAAGAAGTGGATCTGATCCAAGAGATTGATCTTCTGGTCCAGTCTGGCATGAAAAAGAACCAGGCAATCAAACAGGTTGCCAAACAATTCGGGCAGCAAAAGAGTGATCTCTATGCCCGATACCACCAAGAGGAAGAATAAGGAGAGTCTGATGGAAATTAGAATGGCCTATCCCAATGAAATCAATCGGATTATGGAAATCATTCAAGATGGCAAGGACAGCTTAGCTGCAGCTGGAGTGGACCAATGGCAGGATGGTTATCCGGATCAAGAAATCATTTTTGAGGATATCCTAGAAAGCCGTGGTTATGTAGCTGTAGAGAATCAAGAAGTCGTAGCTTATGCCGCTCTCTACAAGGGAAATGAAGCAGCTTATAATGACATTTATGACGGAAAATGGGAACATGATAACTATCTCTATATCAGTTTTCACCGGATCGCTGTTGCCAAAGAAGCTGCTGGACGAGGCGTAGCCCAAACCTTCCTTCAAGGCTTGATCGAAGGAGAAAAGGGCCCAGATTTCCGCTGTGATACCCATCCTGACAACAAGGTTATGCAACATCTTTTAGAGAAGTTAGGCTTCCATTACTGTGGAAAAGTGCCAATTGATGGGGTTCGTCTCGCTTATCAGAAGATCAAACGAAAGGCAGAAACCAGCCTCTTCCAAGTGATTAGCGAAGATGATCGTTGGGACTACCGTGCAGAACAGTCTCAAAATGACTAGGTTCTATCGGCAACTCTATCAGAGTCCCTTGGGACCTCTATCTATTGTGGTGGATGAGGAAAGCCTAGTTGGGATCTGGTTTTGTGACCAAGCCAATTGTGAGCAGGGGCTTGAGAATATCGAAGCAGCTTGTCAGCCACTTCATGAGGCTGTCTTTGAATGGCTGGATCAGTACTTTTTAGGGGAAAATCCTTCCATGCCCTTTCCCCTGTCTCCTCAAGGGACAGACTTTCAACAAAGAGTTTGGGCCTATCTAGCTCAGATTCCCTATGGGGAAAGTCAGACTTATGGAGAGATTGCCCGGGCCTTGTCTTGTGGATCGGCCCAAGCCATCGGTCAAGCAGTAGGTCGGAATCCCTTGATCCTCCTCATCCCTTGTCACCGGGTGCTGGGGACGGAGAAAAAGTTGACAGGCTATGCTGCTGGCCTAGATCGCAAGCGTTGGCTGTTGCAACATGAGGCCATATCTTGGAAAGAATAAGGAGAAAAAATGTTATCATTTATTGAATACCCAAAATGTTCAACCTGCCGCAAGGCGAAATCGGAATTAACGAGCTTAGGCTATGAGTTTGATAGCAAAGATATCGTGGTAGACACACCAACTAGTGAGCAACTACAAACTTGGATCAAGGAGTCTTCCCTACCAATCAAATCCTTTTTTAACACCAGTGGGATGAAGTATCGGGAGTTGGGCTTGAAAGACAAGGTGGATCAGCTTTCGGTAGAAGAAGCGGCAGACCTTTTAGCTAGCGATGGCATGCTGATCAAACGCCCTCTCTTAGTGAAGGATGGAAAAGTTGTTCAAGTGGGCTACCGGAAGCCATATGCGGACTTAGGTTTGTAAGAAAAAAGGGAGTTGGACTCCCTTTTGATTCTGTCTTGAAGATGATATAATCATACGAGTGAAATCAATGAAAGAGAGTCAATCATGAGTATTTTAGAGGTGAAAAATTTAAGCCACGGCTTTGGAGACCGGGCTATTTTTGAGGATGTGTCCTTCCGCTTGTTAAAGGGAGAGCATATTGGTTTGGTTGGAGCCAATGGTGAAGGAAAATCCACCTTCATGAGCATCGTGACGGGCAAGATGCAACCCGACGAAGGGAAGGTCGAGTGGTCTAAGTATGTGACCGCTGGCTATCTGGACCAGCATGCTGTCCTAAAAGAAGGGCAAACGGTGCGCGATGTCTTGCGGACAGCTTTCGACGAGCTCTTTAAAGCAGAGGCTCGCATCAATGACCTCTATATGGAAATGGCTGAAGATGGAGCGGATATGGATGCTCTCATGGAAGAAGTCGGAGAGCTCCAGGATCGGTTAGAAAGTCGGGATTTCTATACCTTGGATGCCAAGATAGATGAAGTGGCGCGTGCTCTTGGGGTCATGGACTTTGGCATGGAGACAGATGTGACGGCCCTTTCAGGTGGGCAGCGGACCAAGGTCCTTTTGGCTAAATTGCTCCTTGAAAAACCAGATATCCTTCTCTTGGACGAGCCAACCAACTACTTGGATGCGGAGCACATCGATTGGCTCAAACGCTACTTGCAGAACTATGAAAATGCCTTTGTCCTCATTTCCCACGATATTCCTTTCTTGAATGATGTAATCAACATCGTCTACCATGTGGAAAATCAGCAGTTGACCCGCTATTCCGGAGACTACTACCAATTCCTTGAAGTCCATGAAATGAAGAAATCGCAATTGGAAGCGGCTTATGAACGCCAGCAAAAAGAGATTGCTGATTTGAAAGATTTCGTAGCCCGCAATAAGGCGCGTGTGGCGACACGGAATATGGCCATGTCTCGTCAGAAGAAACTGGACAAGATGGAACTCATTGAGTTGCAAAGTGAGAAACCAAAGCCATCCTTTGAATTTAAAAATGCCCGGACTCCTGGACGCTTCATTTTCCAGGCCAAGGATCTCCAGATTGGGTATGACCGTCCTTTGACCAAGCCTTTGAACCTAACCTTTGAACGCAATCAAAAGGTGGCCATCATCGGGGCCAACGGGATCGGGAAAACCACTCTCTTGAAGAGCTTGCTGGGAATCATCCCACCGATTGCTGGAGAAGTAGAACGTGGAGATTACCTAGAACTAGGCTATTTTGAGCAAGAGGTCGAAGGGGGCAATCGTCAGACACCGCTAGAGGCGGTCTGGAATGCCTTTCCAGCTCTCAACCAAGCAGAAGTCCGTGCAGCCCTTGCTCGCTGTGGTTTGACCACCAAGCATATCGAGAGCCAAATCCAGGTACTATCTGGTGGGGAGCAAGCCAAGGTGCGTTTCTGTCTTTTGATGAACCGTGAAAACAATGTCTTGGTACTGGACGAGCCGACCAACCACTTGGATGTGGATGCCAAGGATGAATTGAAACGGGCCCTTAAAGAATACAAAGGATCGATCCTCATGGTTTGCCACGAGCCAGACTTCTATGAAAGCTGGATGGACCAAATCTGGGACTTTAATGAATTGACGTAAACACAAAAAGAGAACCGTGCGGTTCTCTTTTTCTTATTTCTTGAAATCGTAGTCTTTTACGATTTCCATTTTTTCAATTTTGACATCTTCTTTTGGTTTGTCTTTGTCGTCCGTTTCAACTTCAGCGATTTTGTCGACTACATCCATGCCGTCGATGACTTGTCCAAAGACAGTGTAGTTCCCACCATCAAGGGTAGGGTTTCCACCATTCTTATAAGCTTCAATGATTTTAGCAGGGAAGCGCTCAGTTGGAAGCTTGCTGGACCAGTCTTCTTTATTTTGGTTAATATAGAATTGGCTACCATTTGTATTTGGACCGGAATTGGCCATGGCTAGAGAACCACGAAGATTGTAGAGGTAAGGGGAGTATTCATTTTCAAAGCCTGCTCCTGAATCTTTAGAGGTATCTTTTCCTTTCCAAATAGACTCGCCACCTGTACCATCTCCTTTAGGATCTCCTGTTTGGATCATAAAGTTATTAATCACGCGGTGGAAGAGGAGGCCATTATAATAGCCTTCCTTAGCATGGGTTAAGAAATTCTCAACGGCTAAAGGTGCGTATTTCGGAAAGAGCTTAACGGTAATGTCCCCTTTGTTGGTCGTGATTTTCACGACAGCTTCATCTTCAGCAACTTCGTTGGAGAGCTGAGGGAAGACCGCATTTTCATTGGTCATCGCATCTTGGATATCCTTACGAAGCTGATCTAATTTTTTTTGTTCACTAGCATCTACGCTAGAAGTAGTTGTTTGCTTAGTTTCTGAAGCCGAGCTAGAGGATGTCTTTGTATCTGATTGATTAGAGCCACATCCTGCCAAAGCTAAACCGGAAAATACAAGTAGGGCAATTAATTTTTTCATATTAATCCTTTCAACACATTAGTCTATCCTCTATTGTACCTTAATTTTCCATTTGATTCAAATCTATCCTTGGAATGTGGTGATATTAAGCTTGCAGGCCTATGAAAAATAAGGTATGATGGGAGGTAACTTATTTTGATATCAGAGAATCTGTTTTCAAGTAAAAATAAAGTCTATAAATAGGAGGCTAAATGATGGATTATAAAACTCTACGCAAAAATTATAGACTCTATATTAGATCTGCAGGCGTCTTGGCTATGCTTTTGATTGTTTGCATTGGGTTCGTGGTCAGGGATACTCTTCTTCAGACTGCTGGCCTCGTTTTGGTCCTTGCAGCCTTGTTTTTATTTCTCCACTTGCTCAAGAAGAGCTATACCAACAAGTGCAACACCTTGCTCCATGTAGACTTAGATTTAGCTTTTTGGCAGCAATACCTTCAGTTGAACAAGAATGTGAAAAAGCCCATTTTACAGATCGATATGAGGCTGACATCAGTCGCCTATTCTTTTATGATGGGAGATTTCGATACTGTCATAAAGGAAGCTAGGGAAGCACTCAGTCAGAAGGAACTACCGCAGAAATATAAGAACTTTTTTGAGAGTTATCTCATGCGATCAATTGTCCTGACAGATCCTGATTTGTCTAAGGAAGAGCTGGAGGCTCGATTAAATAAATTGACTATTACAGACACCACACTAGCTGAGAAAACTAAAAAGGTCTGTCTCGCTCTTTATGATTTAACCGTTCCCCACCAAAGCAATGGCTATTTCGAAGATTTAAGCAATGATTTCAAGTGCCAACAGTTGGAAATTATCTACTACCAGGCCTTAAATGCTACTCTTAAAGGTGATAAGCCTAGAGCGGAAGAGCTCTTTCGCAAATTAGTCTCAGAAGATGAGTCGCTCTATATCGTTCGAAAGGCGCAACAATACTTGAAGGATGAAGGTAATTATCTGTAAATCCTCCAAACAAAACAGATTTTTTTCAAATGAAGGTATAAATAGTTCAAGAGAGATAGGCTTAAAATGGAGAAACAGATGACAACTATTTCAGATATACTAGAAAAATTTTATGCAGATCACGAGGTGAAACCCTATATTTCGCCTGAGAGGGATTTGGAAGCTTGGTTGTTAGATCCAAAACCTGTTTCCAAACGAAATATGGAGCTCCTTCGAGATGGCTTGCTTGCAGGGGATATCATTCTCTTGTGGCGGATCCATTTTGGAACCTTTACGACAGAGACTTGGTTTCCTAAGTACTTCGAATACACTTATAGGATTCATGCGCCGGAACATTTGAAGGTTTTGGTAGATAAGGGGTATGCTGTTATCGAATCCGCTTTTGATTCGCTGGACCATATCAATGCGACCATGAAAAAAGCCATTCTTAAAAAGAAGGGAGTCGCGGGCTTGTCCAAAATGAAAGCAGCCGATTTGAACCAAGCTTTAGCGAATCACTTTACCGAAGAAGAGTTGGCACAAGAGTTCACAGTTCGGGGCTATCAGTTGACGGAAAAAGGAAAACAAGCGTTGAAAGAGCATCAAGCCATCATCGACCGCCACCCAAAGAAAAATCTATAAGTAACAGTACCTGTGAGGTACTGTTTTTTGTTGTTTATGTCGTAGATGAGAGAAAAGGATTTTACTAGAGAACTAGTCTAGAAATGTGGTATAATTAAGGTTATGGCAAACAATAATCAATCAAAAAAAACACGGTCGACAAGACGACTGTCTAAAGCAGAAATAGAAAGAAAAAAAGCAATTCGCCGAATGATCATGACGATTGTCTTAACTCTCGTCTTCATTTTCGCCTTTTTACGATTAGGGGCCTTAGGCTTAGTGACCTACAACCTTATCCGTCTCTTGGTAGGTAGTCTGGCTTACGTCGCGATGACGGCTGTTATTGTCTACCTCTTCTTTTTCAAATGGATTGAGAAGCATGAGGGGACCTTGTCTGGCTTTTTAAGTCTTTTTGCAGGCTTGCTACTGATCTATCAAGCTTACTTTGTCTCCCTCTTGAAACTTGAAGGCTCTTCTTTTGGGCCAACCTTCTCACGTATCTTAGGGGACCTCGTGCACCTTCGCGTCTCTTCTTTTGCAGGAGGAGGACTACTAGGAGCAATCTTATATACGCCGATTGCCTTCTTGCTCTCGAACATCGGGACTTATTTCATTGGAGGACTCTTGATCGTATTAGGACTTCTCTTGATGAGTTCTTATTCGGTTTATGATTTGTATGAGCAGGCTGTCGCAGCTTTTCACTCCTTTATGGAAAAACGGGAAATTCGTCGCCAAGAGCGCTTTGTCGAGCGTGAAGAGAAGAAGGCGCTTCAAGCAGAAGCAGAGGAGGCTGCCCGCATCGAGCAACTTGCAGAAGCTAGTCCCATGAGTACAGAAGGCTATCCTGTAGATTTTGAGACAGGTGAGGTCATGGAACCTGTGACCGAAACAGAAGCACCTGCAGAGGAGGCCTATCCTCAAATTTATCTACCAAATGAAGAGGAAGGCTACTCGGAAGAATGGTCGGACGACTCCCCAGAGGAGCTTGAAGAAGTTTCAGAAGAGGAGGATATGGATGAAGAAGTCACTGTAGACTTCACGCCTAAGGAACTCCTTCAATACAAACTTCCAACCATTGATCTCTTCGCACCTGACAAGCCGAAAAATCAATCCAAAGAGAAAAATATCGTTCGTCAGAATATTCGCATTTTGGAAGAGACCTTTGCAAGTTTCAATATCAAGGCGACAGTGGAGCGGGCGGAAATCGGCCCCTCTGTTACTAAGTATGAAGTAAAACCGGCTGTCGGTGTGCGGGTCAACCGCATCTCCAACCTAGCAGATGATTTGGCCTTGGCCCTAGCAGCCAAGGATGTGCGGATTGAAGCACCGATTCCAGGGAAGTCTCTGGTCGGGATTGAGGTGCCCAACTCAGAGATTGCGACCGTTTCTTTCCGTGAATTGTGGGAACAGTCCAAAACTGATCCTACCAAACTCCTTGAGATTCCTCTTGGGAAGGCTGTAGATGGCTCAGCTCGGACCTTTGATTTGGCTCGGATGCCCCACCTCTTGGTAGCGGGTTCGACCGGTTCTGGTAAGTCGGTAGCGGTCAATGGCATTATTTCGAGTATCTTGATGAAGGCCCGTCCGGACGAAGTCAAATTTATGATGGTCGATCCAAAGATGGTGGAGCTTTCTGTCTACAATGATATTCCCCACCTTTTGATCCCAGTGGTGACCAACCCACGCAAGGCCAGTCGGGCCCTACAAAAGGTTGTCGATGAGATGGAAAATCGCTATGAGCTCTTCTCAAAAGTGGGAGCTCGCAATATTGCTGGCTTTAATGCCAAGGTGGCTGAGTACAATGTCCAGTCTGAGATGAAGCAAGTGCCCCTTCCATTGATTGTGGTCATTGTCGATGAGTTGGCAGACTTGATAATGGTCGCAAGTAAAGAAGTGGAAGATGCCATTATTCGTCTGGGACAGAAGGCGCGTGCAGCAGGGATCCACATGATCTTGGCAACCCAGCGGCCATCGGTTGACGTTATCTCAGGTTTGATCAAGGCCAATGTGCCTTCTCGTGTCGCTTTTGCGGTATCATCCGGGACCGACTCACGGACCATCTTGGATGAAAATGGAGCGGAGAAACTGCTTGGTCGTGGAGACATGCTCTTTAAACCGATCGATGAAAATCATCCAATCCGTCTGCAAGGCTCCTTTATCTCAGATGACGATGTGGAGCGGATTGTTAACTTCGTCAAAGAGCAAGCTGAAGCGGATTATGATGATGCCTTTGATCCAGGTGAAGTATCTGAGTCAGACTTTGATGGAGGTATGGGTGGCTCAGACGAAGGCGATCCTCTCTTTGAAGAGGCAAAGGCGCTCGTGATTGAAACTCAAAAAGCCAGTGCTTCGATGATTCAGCGTCGCTTATCGGTTGGTTTTAACCGGGCCACTCGCCTCATGGAAGACTTGGAAGCAGCGGGTGTCATCGGACCAGCTGAAGGAACCAAGCCAAGAAAGGTCTTACAGACCAATTAATCTTTCTTTAAATGAAGAAGGAATGAGATATTTGACAATAGCAAAAACCTGCCTGTACAAGGGGCAGGTTTTGTTTACGATAAAAAAGAAAAGGACAGTAGATGCATCTCGATACCATTCACCACATTGCCATTATTGGCCACGATTATGATAAAACCAGAGAATTTTATGTAGATAAGTTAGGCTTTGAACCTTTAGACGAACACCATCGACCAGAAAAGCAGGATATTCTCTTTAATATTCGAAAAGGAAACCTGACCTTGGAAATATTTATCAAACCAGATGCCCCCAAGAGACCCTTTCTCCCTCATCCAGAGCATACCGGTCTCCGTCATCTGGCTTTTAAAGTGGAAGATGTCCAAGCCTGTCTAGCAGAGTTTGACCAATTAGGAATCCCTCATACAGAACTACGGGTGGATGATTTTGATGGGCGCAAAATGGCCTTCTTCTTTGATCCCGATGGCTTGCCTCTTGAACTTCACGAATAGGTCTACACAATCTTCGGTCTCTAGTCCCAAGCCAGAAGACATTCTTTTTGCTAAACTAGATACAGAAAAAAGAAAGAAGAAAATATGGAAGAGAAGCGATATAGCGGGCTAACGAATGAGCAAGTCCAAAGCAGAATTAGAGAAGGCAAACAAAATCGAGTAACCATCAGGGCAGAAAAGTTGACAAGAGATATTATTTATTCAAATGTCTTTACCTATTTCAACCTGGTTTTTGGTATTCTAGCTATCTTGTTGATACTAGTACGGTCTTGGAACAATATGTTATTTGTTCCCATTGTGGTCGTTAACTCCTTGATTGGGATTGTTCAAGAAATGCGGTCCCGGCGGATTTTAAATAAGATGCGCCTCCTTCAAGTAGAGAAAGCTCGAGTGATTCGTGAGGGAGAACGGCTGGATCTTCCTGTCGACCAGGTGGTCGAGGGGGATGTCGTCTTGTTCCAAGCAGGGGATCAAATCTATGCGGATGCCAAGGTTCTGGATGGTTCGATCATGGTCGATGAGTCTCAATTAACAGGTGAAGCAGATGAAATCCCTAAAGGTGAGAATCAGAAACTCATGTCAGGAAGTTTTGTCATCTCAGGTCAAGCAGTTGCCGTCTTAGAACAAGTAGGAGATGCGTCTTATATTAATCAGCTGAGTCTATCTGCTAAGAAAGTCAAGGGACACGAAGAATCCGAAATGGTTCATGCTGTGGATGGTCTCGTCCGAATGATCGGAATGATTCTCATCCCGATTGGCTTTCTCTTGTTCATGCAGAGCTATCTAGGAAATCAAGACTCCCTCAAAGTTAGCATTACCTCCATGGTCGGTGCTATCATTGGGATGGTCCCAGAAGGACTCTACCTCTTAATGACCCTGGCCTTGGTGCTTGGAGCAACCCGCTTAGCCCTTCAAAAGGTTCTACTCAACAGTATGAAGGGAATTGAAACCCTATCCCGTATCGACGTCCTTTGTCTAGACAAGACGGGAACCATTACCGAACACAGGATGCAGGTGAGTGAGCTCCTCCCCTTGGCACTAGATGAAAAAGAAGGCAAAGAAATATTAAGCCACTATCTCCAGGCCAGTGAGGATCAGAATGATACTATCACGGCCATTCGGCAGTATCACTCAGTCCAAACAAGTGAAGTTTGGACCGTTCAAGATCGTCTTCCTTTTTCATCCAAGAAGAAATTTGGGGGCCTTCAGTTCCAACAAGGTATTTACCTACTAGGGGCACCGGATGTTTTGCTTCGAGATGATCTCGATGCTTACCAAGAAGTCTGGCAGCGAGAGATTGAACGAGGGGCGCGTGTCCTTATTTTGGGGCATTACCAGGGGGAGCAATTGACGGAAGTATTAGAAGCTCCAGTCCTTCCCCTCCTAGCTTTGGTCTTGGAGAATCCCGTACGGTCGACTGCTCCTGAAACCTTTGCTTATTTCCAAAAACAAGGGGTGACCATCAAGGTTATTTCAGGGGATCATCCTGTGACAGTTGCTGCCGTTGCTCAGAAAGCAGGTATTCCTGATGCAGATCAAGTGGTCGATGCTAGTCAGCTTAAGACATATGAGGAGGTAGTAGATGCAGCAAGGACCTACACCATCTTTGGACGAGTTAGTCCAGAACAAAAACAAATCCTCGTAGAGAGCTTGCAGGCGGATGGCCATAAGGTTGGGATGACAGGGGATGGGGTCAATGACATTCTCGCTATGAAAAAGGCAGATTGTAGTATTGCCATGAATTCGGGCCACGATGCGACCAAAAAGGTGGCCCAGGTTGTGCTTTTAGATTCGGACTTCTCTCACATGCCGTCGATTGTGGATGAAGGTCGCCGAGTTGTCAACAATATTCAGCGTTCGGCGAGTCTCTTTTTGGTCAAGAATATCTTTTCAATATTATTGGCTATCTTGGCTATTCTCTTTCGTTTCACATATCCCATTCAAGCTTCTCAAATGTCCTTGATCAGTGGATTTACCATCGGAATCCCTGGTTTCTTACTGGCCTTGGAGAAGAATCGATCCCGGATAGAAGGAGACTTTATTGAAACCGTGATAGAGCAGGCTCTTCCAGCCGCCTTGACCAATCTCATATCGGTCCTTTTTCTTGTGGTTCTGGGTCCTTTCCTTGGATTAAGTCAGGGAGATATTTCGACCATCTCGATTTACCTGCTGGCTTTGATTGGCTTTACAAAAGTATACCAACTCAGCCTTCCCTTTAATCATGTAAAATTGGGCATCATCCTTCTTAATGTAACAGGATTTTGTCTGTCGGTCTTTGTATTTTCTTCCATTTTTAATCTCAGCCATCTTCATCTGACTGGCTGGATCTTGACTCTTGTCCTAGGACTGGTCATGGAAGGAGTTTTATGGGTGATGAATCGTCTTGTCTATACCTTGGTGCCCCATCTGCATAAGTCCAGAAACAAATAAAAAAACGGTATTAGCTAAATCATCTTGGATCTAGTTAATACCGTTATTTTATTATTAAAATCAGATAAAGAGACTAATCGTCATGATGAGGTATAGGAAGAAGGTAATGAGAAAACCTGCTCTCCAAAAGTACTTAAAAAATTTCGGATAGTAAAAGCTACGTCTCTTTTTCAAGAAATAGATAGTCAAGCCGATAGCTAAGAGGGACAAGGCCAATAACAATTGCGGCAACAAATTATGATAGTAAGCCGCATCTGAAATCAAATAGTATTCAAGCGCGAACAGAGGAAAAGCCAGATCGGCAAAATTCCAGCCATATCGACGCAGTTTAAAGACTCGAATAATAATCCCACTGAGAATCAGGGTCAAAAAAATAAATACAAGGGAAGCAACTTTTATTAACATACCTCCATTTTATCACAAAAGTAAAAAAAGTGTGATGGAAATGAAATTTTTTCTTGCATTCGGAAGAAAATAGTGTATAATAGAAAGGTATGCGCAGAGCATACTTGTGGGAGGTAAAAATCTGTAATTACCGCCAAAACCACAAAGGAGGATTTAAGAAATGGCTAAAAAAGTCGAAAAACTTGTAAAATTGCAAATCCCTGCTGGTAAAGCTACTCCAGCTCCACCGGTTGGACCAGCACTTGGTCAAGCAGGTATCAACATCATGGGATTCACTAAAGAGTTTAACGCTCGTACAGCTGACCAAGCTGGAATGATTATCCCAGTTGTGATCACTGTTTATGAAGATAAATCATTTGATTTCGTTACAAAAACACCACCAGCTGCTGTTCTTTTGAAAAAAGCTGCAGGTGTTGAAAAAGGATCAGGTACACCTAACAAAACGAAAGTTGCAACAGTTACTCGTGCGCAAGTACAAGAAATTGCTGAAACTAAGATGCCAGATTTGAACGCTGCAAACATTGAGTCTGCAATGCGTATGATCGAAGGTACTGCTCGTTCTATGGGATTCACTGTTACTGACTAATTGTAACAATCCTATTTGCCCGCAATACACTTGATCATGAGACGAGTGACGTGGGAGATGAAAATCGATATGACCACATTACAAGGAGAAAGATAAAATGGCTAAAAAAAGCAAACAACTTCGTGCTGCACTTGAAAAAATCGACAGCACAAAAGCATACAGCGTAGAAGAAGCTGTAGCTCTTGCAAAAGAAACTAACTTTGCAAAATTTGACGCAACTGTAGAAGTTGCTTACAACTTGAACATCGACGTGAAAAAAGCTGACCAACAAATCCGTGGTGCAATGGTATTGCCAAACGGAACTGGTAAAACTGCTCGCGTTCTTGTATTTGCACGTGGTGCAAAAGCTGAAGAAGCAAAAGCTGCTGGTGCAGACTTTGTAGGTGAAGATGACCTTGTTGCGAAAATCAACGATGGTTGGTTGGACTTCGACGTTGTTATCGCTACACCTGACATGATGGCTCTTGTTGGACGTCTTGGACGTGTCCTTGGACCACGTAACTTGATGCCAAACCCTAAAACTGGTACTGTAACAATGGATGTTGCTAAAGCAGTTGAAGAGTCTAAAGGTGGTAAAATCACTTACCGTGCTGACCGTGCAGGTATGGTACAAGCGATCATCGGTAAAGTGTCATTTGACGCTGACAAATTGGTTGAAAACTTCAAAGCTTTCAACGATGTTATCCAAAAAGCAAAACCAGCTACAGCTAAAGGTACTTATGTAACTAGCTTGACTTTGACTACAACTCAAGGTCCTGGTATCAAAGTGGATGTTAACTCACTTTAATTAGAAATCAAAGCTACCTTCGGGTAGCTTTTTTGACAATTCTTTCACTTAATTCTAAAAATATATCTAACTTCTGGCAGGGAATTGAAGTTGGAAGGTTTAAAATATTTTTGATAAATATCACTATATAAAAAACGCTTTTTGTGGTAAAATAATACAGATTAAAGAAGGAGTGACAAAATGGTAGAACCTAAGTATAAACGTATTTTAATTAAGTTATCAGGTGAAGCATTAGCTGGTGAGCGTGGTGTCGGAATTGATATCAAAACGGTTCAAAAGATGGCCCTTGAAATCAAAGAAGTTCATGACCTTGGAATTGAAATTGCTCTCGTTATCGGTGGAGGAAATCTCTGGCGTGGAGAACCTGCGGCGGAAGCAGGTATGGATCGCGTTCAAGCAGATTACACTGGAATGCTTGGAACAGTTATGAATGCCTTGGTGATGGCGGATTCTCTTCAACAGGTTGGAGTAGATACGCGTGTCCAAACAGCGATTGCCATGCAACAAGTCGCTGAGCCTTATATCCGCGGCCGTGCCCTTCGTCACTTGGAAAAAGAGCGTATTGTTATCTTTGGTGCAGGCATTGGTTCTCCATACTTCTCAACGGATACAACGGCTGCTCTTCGTGCCGCTGAAATTGAAGCAGACGCAATCTTGATGGCTAAGAATGGTGTTGACGGCGTTTATAATGCTGATCCAAAGAAAGACAAGACAGCTGTGAAGTTTGAAGAATTAACTCACCGTGATGTCATCAATAAAGGCCTTCGTATCATGGATTCGACAGCATCGACCATCTCAATGGACAATGATATTGACTTAGTCGTTTTCAACATGAATGAGCCAGGGAACATCAAACGCGTTGTCTTTGGAGAAAATATCGGTACTACTGTTTCTAATAATGTAGAAAAATAAGGAAGTTAGAGGAATAAAATGGCAAATCCAATCGTAGAAAAAGCTAAAGAAAGAATGACTCAGTCTCACCAAAGTTTGGGACGTGAATTTGGAAGTATCCGTGCAGGCCGTGCAAATGCAAGTCTCTTGGATCGTATTTATGTTCAATATTACGGAGTTGATACTCCATTGAATCAAATCGCATCGATTACCATTCCAGAAGCTCGTGTGATGTTGATCACACCTTTTGACAAGTCTTCATTGAAAGATATCGAGCACGCTTTGAATGCTTCTGATCTTGGCATTACTCCAGCCAACGATGGTTCGGTTATCCGTTTGGTCATCCCAGCTTTGACAGAAGAAACTCGTCGTGACTTGGCCAAAGAAGTGAAAAAAGTCGGTGAAAATGCTAAAGTAGCGATCCGTAACATTCGTCGTGATGCGATGGATGAAGCGAAGAAGCAAGAAAAAGCTAAAGAAATCACTGAAGATGAATTGAAGAATCTTGAGAAAGAGATCCAAAAAGTAACCGATGATGCTGTGAAACATGTTGATGAAATGACAGCACACAAAGAAAAAGAATTGCTTGAAGTTTAATCATTTCCAGCAGTTTACAGAGGAAATGAACTCAGTTGGCACTGCTGGCTGAGTTTTATTTCCATTAAGGGGCTATTGATGAGCTTTAGCCAGAAAGAAGGAAAAAATGAATACCAACCTCGCACATGATATCGTGGGCCTTGTAACGGATGAGAATGATCGCTTTTACTTTGTCCAGAAGGATGGGCAGACTTATGCCTTGGACAAGTCTGAAGGAGAGCATGCACTTGGAGAATCCGTCAAGGGCTTTGCCTATACGGATATGAAGCAACGTTTGCGTCTGACCACCCTAGAAGTCACAGCCCGTCAGGACCAATTTGGCTGGGGGACAGTGACTGAAGTTCGCAAGGACCTGGGTGTATTTGTCGATACGGGTCTACCCGATAAGGAGATTGTCGTCTCTCTGGATATTTTGCCAGAAATCAAGGATCTGTGGCCGAAAAAAGGCGATAAACTCTTTGTTAGCCTAGAAGTTGATAAAAAAGATCGGATCTGGGGTGTCTTGGCCTACCAAGAAGACTTCCAACGAATTGCTCGTCCAGCCTACAACAATATGCAAAACCAGAACTGGCCGGCCATCGTCTATCGCTTAAAACTTTCAGGGACCTTTGTTTACCTGCCTGAAAACAATATGCTGGGCTTTATCCATCCAAGTGAGCGCTATGCCGAACCCCGTTTGGGACAAGTCTTAGATGCTCGGGTCATCGGTTTCCGAGAGGTGGATCGGACCTTGAATTTGTCCTTGAAACCACGCTCGTTTGAAATGCTTGAAAACGATGCGCAGATGATTTTGGCTTACTTGGAGGGGAATGGTGGCTTTATGACCTTGAATGACAAGTCCTCCCCAGAAGAGATTAAGGCAACCTTTGGAATTTCCAAGGGGCAGTTCAAAAAGGCTCTGGGTGGCTTGATGAAAGCGAAAAAAATCAAGCAAGACCAGTTTGGAACGGAACTAATCTAAGAGGAGCCTTATGCGAAAATCATTTTACACTTGGCTGATGACAGAGCGCAATCCCAAAAGCAATGCTCCGAAAGCCTTGCTAGCTGATCTAGCTTTTCATGAGTCTGCCTTTCCAAAACATACAGATGATTTTGATGAGGTCAGCCGCTTTCTGGAAGAACATGCCAGTTTCTCCTTTAATCTAGGAGAATTTGATGCGATCTGGGAAGAATACTTAGGTCATTAGTAACAGGAGATAGTGGTGAGCCGGGGATGGTCAATTCTCGGTCACTTTGTTATAATAGAGAAAACTTACAGAAATAGAGAGGTTCTTTATTTGAAAGAACATTCAATTGATATTCAATTAAGTCATCCAGATGATCTCTTCCATCTGTTTGGATCCAATGAGCGTCATTTGCGTTTGATGGAGCAAGAGTTGGATGTGATCATCCATGCACGAACAGAAATTGTCCAGGTCATTGGGCAAGAAGAAGATTGTGAGAAAGCTAGACAAGTCATTGAGGCTTTGCTGATCTTGGTGAATCGTGGTATGATCATCGGGACGCCGGATGTCGTAACAGCTATTCAAATGGTTCGTAATGATGAGTTGGATAAGTTCGTCGCCTTGTATGAAGAAGAAATCATCAAGGATAGCTACGGCAAGCCCATTCGGGTCAAAACGCTGGGGCAAAAGATTTATGTCGATAGTGTCAAGCACCATGATGTGACCTTCGGGATTGGACCAGCCGGGACAGGGAAAACCTTCTTAGCGGTGACCTTGGCCGTCACCGCCCTCAAGCGTGGTCAAGTTAAGAGGATCATTTTGACCCGTCCAGCTGTAGAAGCAGGAGAGAGCCTTGGTTTCCTTCCAGGAGATCTCAAGGAAAAAGTGGACCCTTATCTACGACCGGTCTATGATGCTCTCTACCAGATTTTAGGGAAAGACCAAACTACTCGGATGATGGAGCGGGAGATTATCGAGATTGCGCCTTTGGCTTATATGCGGGGGCGGACCTTGGACGATGCCTTTGTCATCCTCGATGAAGCGCAAAATACCACCATCATGCAGATGAAGATGTTTTTGACCCGTCTTGGTTTTAACTCCAAGATGATTGTCAATGGAGATACCAGCCAGATTGACCTCCCTCGAAATGTCAAATCCGGTTTGATTGATGCTCAGGAGAAATTAAAAAATATTTCTCAGATTGACTTTGTGCATTTCTCTGCCAAGGATGTTGTTCGTCATCCAGTAGTAGCAGAGATTATCCGGGCCTACGAGCCCATTCCGAATCCAGTCCTCAAAGAAAAACTGGATGTGGAAGAAGAAGCAGAATAAAAGAAGAGGCAAAGATTTTATGATCTTTGCCTTTTAAATATTAGAAATTAAACCAATTCATCAATTGGTGTGAAGTTGCGTTCTAGCCCTTCTGCAACTGGTTGGCTTGTGATATGGCCTTGGTAAGTAGTAACACCTTGGCGCAATCCTTCATCAAGGGCGATGGCCTTATGGAAACCTTTGTCAGCCAAAGCTTCGACATAAGGAAGGGTTACATTGGTGAGGGCAATGGTAGAAGTACGAGCGACAGCGCCTGGGATATTGGCAACGGCATAGTGGAGCACACCATGTTTTTCGTAAACAGGCTCCGTATGTGTTGTCACACGGTCTGCAGTTTCAATAACACCACCTTGGTCGACGGCTACGTCCACGATGACAGAACCTGGACGCATTTGTTTGACCATATCGTCTGTCACTAATTTAGGAGCTTTAGCTCCAGGGATTAGGACGGCTCCGATGACAACATCGGCATCACGGACACTGGCTTCAATGTTAAATGGATTGGACATGAGGGTTTGGATTTGGTGACCAAAGACATCTTCTAGGACAGACAAGCGTTTAGCGCTGATATCCAAGATGGTAACTTGGGCGCCGAGTCCAAGAGCGATCCGAGCTGCGTGGGTTCCAACGACCCCACCACCGATGATGGTAACTTTCCCTTTAGGAACACCAGGTACCCCACCTAGGAGGACACCAGATCCACCTTCTTGTTTGGTGAGGAAGTGAGCCCCGATTTGAACGGCCATTCGTCCAGCAACCTCACTCATTGGTACCAAAAGAGGCAATTGTCCTTCAAGGTCTCGAACCGTTTCGTAAGCCACCCCAGTTGTCTTGGCAGTCACCATGGCATCAGCCAATTCAGGGGCAGCAGCCATGTGCAAGTAGGTGAAGAGCAAGAGGTCTTCACGAAGGAAGCCGTATTCTTCAGCGAGGGGTTCTTTGACCTTGACTACCAATTCAGCTGCCCAAGCCTCTGCCGCAGTAGCAACGATAGTCGCTCCTTGTTTGGCGTAATCTTCATCGGCAAAGCCAGAACCAAGTCCGGCATTTGTTTCTACCAAAACTTGATGGCCTTTCTTCACCAAGCTTTGTACACCTGCAGGGGTCAAGCCGACCCGATTTTCATTATTTTTAATTTCTTTTGGAATACCAATTAACATGATTATTTCTCCTTACTTAGATTTAGGTGTGAAAAGGTCATTGGCATGAGATTGCTCTCCTAACTCAATGACCTTTTCACTCCTCATCTGATTGTTTTGATTGATTTTATTGTATAGAAAAATGGGTTAAAAAGCAAGAAAAATTTGAGCTTGCCTTCCTTTATGTTATTTGCTAAACTAATCCCTAAAGAAGGAGTGTCAAATGGAAAATTTATATGTGAAGTTAGCGGCTTATCGAGAAATAGAGACTGAGCGCTTGCACTTGCGTCCGGTCACTCTAGAAGATGCACCGTCTATGTTTGAGTACGCTTCTAATGAAACAGTTACGCGCTACACTTTTCCAACCAATCAAAGTCTAGAAGAGACGCGTAATAATATTGCCCTCTTTTACCTAGCGAGCCCACTTGGCAGATGGGGGATCGAACTCAAAGAAAATGGAAAATTTATCGGGACTATTGATTTACTGGATTTGGATCTTTCTCTGAAAAAGGGGAGTATCGGCTATGTTTTGAATAAAGATTATTGGAACCAAGGTCTTGCGACAGAAGCTACCAAGGCAGTCATTGCCCTGGCTTTTGAACAGTTAGGGATGAACAAGCTCATTGCTGTTCATGATCAGGACAACCCGGCTTCTGGACGGGTGATGGCCAAATCAGGGATGAAATATTCTCATGAAGAGCCCTACGCGATGCTAGACCTGCATGAAGAAGGGAGAATGGTGACGAGAGTTCATTATGTCCTCACAAAGGAAGAATATTTGGCAGAAAAATGAGTCAGGATATTGACAAAAGGCCTATCTCCATGATATAGTAGATAGGTACTGCTGGTTTAGCTCAGTCGGTAGAGCGCATCCATGGTAAGGATGAGGTCGCCGGTTCAATCCCGGCAACTAGCATAGAAGAAGAGAGAAGCTTAGAGAGGATCTAGGCTTCTTTTTTGTGCTTTAATTTCTAATTTAGTGCCTATTTATGGATCTTTTTTCAACAATTTTCAAAAAAACGTTGACAAGCACAGAAATCCGTGGTAAAGTTAGAACAACAAAGAGAAAGGAGAAAACCATCATGAACAAAGTAGATGTTTTGATGACACAATTGAATACACAGCTTCTCCAATCTCAGTTGAGTTCTATGTAAAAATTGAATGAAACCCAAGATGGAGGAGTCTGTCTTGGGTTTTTTGTATGCATTTTTGCCTGCCTTAACTGAATTGGTGACAGGCATCAGAAGGCCCAAGTGTGGACTGAGCACGTACTCAGCTCCTACTTGGGTTTTTTCTGTGCCATTTTGAAAGGGGAGAAGATGATAGGAGCTTTATGGAAGTACATCTGGGAGCATAAGTGGCTGTATCTCAGCATTGCTGTGGTCCTAGTGATTTATGATTATACAATTTTAATACCTACACAGGTCATTCAACGACTAGTCGACCAGCTGAGCAAGCAGACCTTGACTCAGTCAAGTTTTACGAGAGATATTGCTCTCTTGTTGGGAGCTACTTTTTTAAATTACATTTCCGCTTACTACTGGCATCTGAAGTTGTTTCAAGCTTCGGTCCATTACAAGGCTAGATTACAGGGGCAAGCTTTTCGTAAGCTCGTAGCCATGAGACGGCCATTTTATGAAAAGTTTCGCTCAGGAGATCTCTTGACACGTTTTACCACGGATGTAGACGGGATGATGGGGATGGTCGGCTATGGAATGCTGATTGTCCTTTATGGGGGAGGTTTGTTCCTCTTTATCATTCCAGCCATGTTCTTGATTTCCTGGCAGTTGAGTTTGATTTCCTTTATTCCCATGAGCTTTCTGGTTTTATCAACCTATCTCCTCGGCAAAAAGGAAGAGATCTATGTGGATGAAAACCGTGATGCGGTGGCTCACTTGAATGATGAGGTCCTAGAATCCATCGAAGGGATTCGGGTTATGCGGGCTTATAGCCGTAAGGAGCGTCAGGTGCGACAATTTCAAGAGCGGACAGAAAGTTTGGCCAAAACAGGGGATAAGATCGCCTCTATTCAAAATGCCTTTGGTCCTTTTGCTCTCTTCTTTATCGGGGTTTCAACCGTCCTTCTTTTGGTCTGTGGGGGCCATTTCTTGAAAACTGGGCAGATTAGCTTGGGTCAACTGCTAGGTCTAGAATTGTATCTAGTGGCCTTGATTGAGCCGATGTGGATGCTAGCAGATTTTATCCTTGTCTATCAAACAGCCAAGACTTCCCACAAAAAGTTGTCAGAATTGGTCGAAGAGGATGATGATTTGGAAAGAGATGGGGACGATTGGCTAGAGGAACTGAATGAGGTGGTTTTCGAAAACTATACTTTTACCTATCCAATGGCGGAGAAGGAGAGTCTTTCGCAGATTTCTTTGCAGTTCAATAAAGGGCAAACCATTGGGATTGTAGGTCGAACAGGAGCAGGAAAGACAAGTTTGGTCCGTCAATTTTTACGTCAATACCCACTTGGGCAAGGGACGTTTACCATTAATGGGGAGTCCGTTACACGCTATGTGAGACGCTCTATTGAGGAAAAAATCGGTTACGTCTCTCAGGAACACATCCTATTTTCGAAGTCTATTTTAGAAAATATTTCCCTTGGTAAGAAGGGAGCTAGTCAAGAGGAAATCATGGATGCTATCGCTCAGGCAGCCTTCGCAGATGATTTGGAACGGATGTCGGATGGCCTGGATACTTTGATCGGAGAAAAGGGAGTATCCGTATCGGGAGGGCAGAAGCAGCGGATTTCTCTGGCACGTGCCTTTTTACGTGATGCCCAGTTGCTCCTCTTGGATGATTCTTTATCCGCAGTGGATGCCAAGACGGAACAGGCCATTATTGAGACCATTCAAAGAGAGCGCCAAGGAAAGACAACCTTGATAGTCTCTCACCGTCTCTCGGCTGTCCATCAGGCAGATTGGATCCTTGTGTTAGATCAAGGACGGATCGTGGAAGAAGGAACAGCTAGTGATTTACTGGCTCAAGAAGGTTGGTATTACGAACAATACCAACGGCAACAAAGACAGGAAGGAGAATAAGATGGGTATTTTAAAACGACTATTACAAAAACTATCCCTTTTTCCTGGTATTTTTGGCCTAGGTTTCATCTGTCTTTTGCTGGCAACGATTTTGTCAGATCTATCGCCATTTATTCTACAAAAAATGATTGATGGTCCCTTGACAGCCTTGAGTCAGGGAGGAGAGTTAGGAGCACTCTATCCTATGGGTGTCCTCTATCTGATTGTTTTGGCAGTGGGTCAGATTGTCAGTTATATAGGCAATCGGGTTTTGATCCATGGAGGCAATAAGGTAACTGCACAGCTACGCGATCAAGCCTTCCTCGTGATGCAACAACTACCGATTTCCTACTTTGATGACAAGCCAGCAGGGAAAATTGCTACACGAATTGTTAATGATACAGAGACCTTACGGACTCAATTTTACAATTCTTGTATGTATTTGGTGATTCATTTGATGCGTT
Source organism: Streptococcus australis (assembly GCF_019930045.1). Lineage (GTDB taxonomy): Bacteria > Bacillota > Bacilli > Lactobacillales > Streptococcaceae > Streptococcus > Streptococcus australis_D. The sequence goes on from NZ_JAHZQQ010000010.1 coordinate 28,201, forward strand.
TCTTTTTTATCATGGGAGTTCTCTTTACTATCAATCCCATGATGGGTCTCCTCTTATGCTTGATTTTCCCTATCTTTTACGGGATTCAGGCCTTGTATAAGCGCATGACGGACAAGCCCATGAAGGACTTCTTTGATTCCAGAAGTGAGATCAATACCCAGGTTAATGAACTGCTTCATGGAGCGAGTATGATCCAACTTTACGGACAAGAAGAGCGCGTGATTGATGAGTTTGATCAGACGACAGACAAGATGACTGTGGCCTATGATCGTTTGGTTCTAGCAGACTCCATTGCCTCTTGGAGCCTGACAGAATTCTTGAAATACATCGTCATTGCAGGAATTTTAACCATTGCAGGTCTATCCTATCTTGGGGGAGATTTGGGGATGACTGCAGGTTTCTTGTTTATCAATCTCAATTATGTTATTCAGCTCTTTGATCTCATGGCCAATTTGATCCGTCGTCTTCCGGATATCCGACGCTCTCTGGAAACAGGGCAACGGGTCTTGACTTTCCTAGATGAAAAGGTAGAGGCAGATGCAACAGAAGAGATCCAAATAGATCGGGCGGCTGTGGAGTTTGATCATGTCACTTTTGCCTATGAAGAAGGCAAGCCAGTTCTGAAGGACATTTCCATCCAAGCTCATCCGGGTCAAACCCTTGCCTTAGTTGGCCATACCGGTTCGGGTAAATCCTCCATTATGAACTTGCTCTATCGTTTCTATGATTCGCAGGAGGGAGAAATTCGGATCGACGGTCAGAATATTCGTCATTTCTCTAGAGAGAGTCTTCGCTCCCATATGGGAATTGTCTTACAGGATCCCTATCTGTTCTCAGGGACCATTGCTAGCAATGTGGCCATGAGTCAAACAGATATTGACCGTGATCGCGTCTTGGATGCTCTGAAACAGGTCGGTGCCCTGCCTATGATCCAGAGATTGGAAAAGGGAATTGACCATCCAGTAGTTGAAAAAGGCTCGGCCTTCTCAAGTGGGGAGCGTCAATTGATTTCCTTTGCGCGGACCCTTTACATGAATCCGAAAATTTTGATTCTGGATGAAGCGACCTCTCACATTGATACGGAGACAGAGGAGATTATTCAGAAGGCTATGGCAGTCCTGCAAAAGGGCCGGACGACCTTTATCATTGCCCACCGCTTATCAACCATTCAAGATGCGGATCAGATCTTGGTTCTATCAGAAGGACGCATTGTCGAACGGGGCCAACATGCAGACTTGATTGCCCATGGTGGCATCTATGCCCAGATGCAAGCTATCCAACAGACGGTTGAATAAAAGGGCATTCTTCAAATAGTAAAAGTAGCGTGTATTCTAGTATATACGCTATTTTTATGCTATAATTGAAATGATAGTGAGGTGATCCAAGATGTATATTGAAATGGTTGATGAGACCGGTCAAGTCTCTGAAGAAATGATCAAACAAACCCAGGAAATTTTAGAATTTGCTGCAAAAAAATTGGGCAAAGAAGACAAGGAAATGGCAGTGACCTTTGTAACCAACGAACGAAGCCATGAATTGAACTTGGAATACCGGGATACGGATCGCCCAACGGATGTGATCAGTCTGGAATACAAACCAGAGATGGACATTGCTTTTTCAGAAGAAGATTTAGAAGACCATCCAGAATTGGCAGAAATGATGGCAGAGTTCGATACCTATATTGGAGAGCTCTTTATTTCTGTAGACAAGGCGCGTGAGCAAGCGGCTGAGTATGGTCATAGCTTTGAGCGCGAGATGGGCTTTTTAGCAGTGCATGGCTTCCTTCATATCAACGGTTATGATCACTATACTCCGGAAGAAGAGAAGGAAATGTTTGGCTTACAGGAAGAGATTTTGACAGCCTATGGACTCACAAGACAATAAACGAAAATGGAAAAATCGAGAACTGATTGCCAGTCTTGAATTTGCTTTAACAGGGATTTTCACAGCCTTTAAAGAGGAACGAAATATGCGTAAGCATGCACTTTCAGCTATCTTAGCGATTGTTGCAGGCTTCCTTTTTGGCATTTCGGCAACAGAGTGGCTCTTTCTACTCTTAAGTGTTTCTTTGGTCATTGCCTTTGAAATCATGAATTCTGCTCTTGAAAATGTAGTGGATTTGGCGAGCGATTACCATTTCTCCATGCTGGCAAAGAATGCCAAAGATATGGCGGCAGGAGCGGTTCTCGTTATTTCGGGCTTTGCCTTGGTGACAGGTCTTATTATATTTGTGCCCAAGTTGTGGGCTCTAGTATTTGGATAAGAGGGAGACTTCCCTCATGAAAGGAAACTATGACATTTAAATCAGGCTTTGTAGCCATTTTAGGACGTCCCAATGTCGGGAAGTCAACTTTTTTGAACCACGTCATGGGGCAAAAAATTGCCATCATGAGTGATAAGGCGCAGACAACGCGCAACAAGATTATGGGAATCTACACGACCGATAAGGAACAGATCGTCTTTATCGATACCCCAGGGATTCACAAACCAAAGACAGCGCTTGGAGACTTCATGGTGGAGTCGGCCTATAGCACCCTTCGAGAAGTGGATACGGTTCTCTTTATGGTGCCAGCAGATGAACCGCGTGGGAAGGGCGATGACATGATCATCGAACGCCTCAAGGCTGCTAAGGTGCCGGTTATTCTGGTGGTCAACAAGATCGACAAGGTGCACCCTGACCAACTCTTGGCGCAAATCGATGACTTCCGTAGTCAGATGGACTTCAAGGAAATTGTGCCGATTTCAGCCCTTCAAGGAAACAATGTTTCGCATTTGATTGATATTTTGAGCGAAAACTTAGAAGAAGGTTTCCAATATTTCCCTGCTGATCAAATTACTGACCATCCAGAGCGTTTCTTGGTCTCTGAAATGATCCGTGAGAAGGTTTTGCATTTAACGCGGGAAGAAATTCCTCACTCTGTTGCCGTAGTGGTGGATTCTATGAAGCGGGATGAAGAGACAGATAAGGTCCATATCCGAGCAACCATCATGGTCGAGCGCGATAGCCAAAAAGGCATTGTCATCGGAAAAGGCGGTGCCATGCTCAAGAAGATCGGAACCCTTGCGCGTAAGGATATTGAGCTCATGCTAGGGGACAAGGTCTTCCTAGAAACCTGGGTCAAAGTCAAGAAAAATTGGCGGGATAAAAAATTGGACCTTGCCGATTTCGGTTATAACGAAAAAGAATACTAAGAAGAGGTGGGCAGAAGCCTGCTTCTTGTTTTTGAAAGGAGTTCTATGCCTGAATTACCAGAAGTTGAAACCGTAAGACGTGGGCTTGAGAAATTAATTCTTGGGAAGACCATCCAATCAGTGGAAGTAAAGTATCCCAAGATGATTCAGACGGATCTGGATGCTTTTCGTCAAGATCTCCCAGGTCAAGAAATTCGGGCCATGGGACGCCGCGGGAAATACCTCTTGTTTTATTTGACGGATTTGGTTTTGATCTCGCATTTACGTATGGAAGGCAAGTATTTCTTTTATCCAGACGAAGTCCCTTTTCGCAAGCACGCCCATGTCTTCTTTTATTTTACTGATGGCAGCACCCTTGTCTATGAAGATGTCCGCAAGTTTGGGACCATGGAAGTCTTAGTACCTGAGCTTGTAGACAGCTACTTTTTGGCGAAAAAGATTGGTCCAGAGCCGACAGAAGCGGATTTTAAAGGGCCAGCCTTCCAAGCAGCTCTTAAAAAATCAAAGAAACCCATTAAATCAGCTCTTTTGGACCAAAAATTGGTGGCAGGTCTGGGAAATATCTATGTAGATGAGGTCCTCTATCGTGCCAAGGTTCATCCAGCTCGTTTGGGTCAAAACTTGACTGCTAGAGAAGCCAAAGCTATTCGAAAGGAAACAATCGCCGTATTAGCTCAGGCTGTCGAAAAAGGTGGCTCCACTATTCGCTCTTACAGCAATGCTTTTGGAGAGGATGGCACCATGCAAGATCAACACCAAGTCTATGCAAAGACAGGTCAGCCTTGTTTGCGCTGCGGGACACCAATTGAGAAAATCCAGCTGGGAGGACGCGGAACCCATTTTTGCCCGCACTGTCAAAAGGAGAACTAGATGGCAAGAATCATTGGATTAACAGGAGGGATTGCTTCAGGAAAGTCCACTGTCACCTCCTATTTGAAAGAAAAAGGTTATCCTGTCATTGATGCTGATCGAGTGGTCCATGACTTGCAGGCACCAGGTGGAGAACTCTATCGAGCTTTAGTAGAGCATTTTGGAAGGGACATCCTCCTAGATACTGGAGACTTGAATCGTCCTGCTCTGGCTCAACGCATCTTTTCAAGCCAGAAAGATATTGCCTGGTCCAACCAAGTACAAGGGGAGATCATTCGCAAAGCTTTGGCGCGAGAACGGGATCGCCTAGCTAAAACAGAAGACCTCTTTTTCATGGATATCCCCTTGTTAATCGAGCAGGGATATCTGGATTGGTTTGACCAAGTTTGGCTGGTCTATGTGACGGAAGATACCCAGTTGCAACGTCTAATGGAAAGAAATGTCCTAACGGAGGTCCAGGCGCGCGATCGTTTGGCAGCCCAGATGCCTCTAGATGAGAAAAAAGCTTTTGTCGATCTCGTGATCGATAACAATAGCAAGCGTGATCGTCTCTATCAGCAAATTGATCGAGCTTTAGAACAAATAGAAAGAAGATGATCCTATTTCACTGGAAATCAATTGGCGTAAAAATCTTTTTATTGCCTGGATTGGCTGTTTTTTCGTAGGTGCCAGTCTTTCGTTGGTAGTCCCTTTTATGGCTCTATTTGTGGAGGAGTTGGGGATAAAAGGTCCGGCAGTTCCTTTTTATGCTGGGATTGCAGTCGCCTCCTCCTCTTTGACTTCCGCTCTAATGGCCCCAATCTGGGGGAGTTTGGCGGACCGTTATGGTCGGAAACCCATGATGTTGAGAGCCTCGATTGCCATGACCATGACCATGGGAGGAATTGCTTTTGTCCCTTCCGTCTTTTGGTTGTTGCTCCTACGCTTATTAAATGGTGTCTTTTCGGGCTTTGTTCCTAACAGTACGGCTCTCATTGCCAGTCAGGTGCCAAAGAATCAATCCGGATATGCTCTTGGAACCTTATCGACCGGAACCGTTGCTGGTACCTTAATGGGGCCTTTATTGGGTGGATTGATTGCGGAGCAATTTGGCATGCGGAATGTCTTTCTCCTCGTTGGTTTTTTCCTCTTTCTCGTCTCTGTCTTGACTTGGTGGGGCATTGAGGAAGACTACCAACAAATATCGAAGGAGGAGCATCTTTCAAGCTGGGATTTACTGGCTTCTATCCAGCATAAGGACATTTTACTGGGTCTTTTTTTGACCAGTATGACCATCCAGATGATAGGCCAATCTATTTCTCCCATTCTTCCACTCTATGTAAGAGAGCTTGGTCAGAGCGACAATGTTATTTTTGTATCTGGCTTGATTGTATCAGCTATGGGGATTTCCAGTATCCTGACATCGGGATGGATGGGAAAGCTCGGAGATAAAATTGGCAACCATCGCCTCTTACTTTTAGCCCTTCTCTATAGTGGGATCCTCTATATCTTCTGTGCCCTTGCTCAGACCCCTTTTCAATTAGGCTTTCTTCGTTTCCTATTTGGAATTGGGACAGGAGCCTTAATGCCTGGAGTGACGGCTCTCTTAAACCGCATGACTCCCAAGGAAGGAATTTCTCGGATTTTTAGTTACAACCAACTCTTCTTTTATGTTGGGGGAGTTCTTGGTCCCATGATGGGCTCTAGTATTGCCATGCATGTCAATTACCATTGGGTATTCTATGGGACTGCTATCCTGGCCTTTATAGATTTGGCCTTCCTTTTATTCATCTTTAGAAAGTATTTGAAAGTGAGAGAAATCAGTGCGCATTAAAGTACAACTAACCTGCACGAGTTGTGGCAGTCAGAATTATTTGACAAGTAAAAATATGAAGACCCACCCTGAAAAAATTGAAGTTCTGAAGTATTGTCCTAAAGAAAGAAAAGTGACATTACATCTTGAAACAAAATGATTTTTATGGTAAAATAGATAAGATTTTAAGGAGTTTTTTAATTATGACTAAACCGTTGATTACTATTTTATTGGTACTATCTGTATTAATTATTATCGCTATCTTTATGCAACCAACTAAAAATCAATCAAGCAACGTATTTGATGCTAGTTCAAATGATTTGTTCGAACGTTCAAAAGCTCGTGGATTCGAAGCGGTCATGCAACGAATGACAGGGGTTATGATTTTCCTTTGGTTACTCATTGCGATGATTTTAATGGTATTATCCAGTAAATAAGATAGGCTTAGACATTGTCTTTGCCTATTTTTTCATCTATGAGTTGTGTGATAGGGGGATTGTAACTTACAAAGAAATCCCTCTAAAAGAAAGAAAATAAAGGAGGCTGGCTATCCAGCACAAAATATGAAAAGTAGAATTATTGATTATTTAAAACAGGAGGGGAAAGCTCAAGTTGACCAGTTGGCCCAAGCCATTGGGACTACAGACGCCAAAGATTTTCGTGAACTGATTAAGACCATTTCGCTGATGGAGCGACGTCGTCAATTGACCTTTGAAGAAAATGGCTTTTTAAGTCTCCTTGATGCGAAACCAAAAGGGACCATTACCGTGAAAGGCATTTTTCATGCCCATAAAAGTGGCTTCGGTTTTGTTAGTCTCGAAGGAGAAGAAGAGGACCTCTTTATCGGACGAAATGATATCAACCATGCCATTGATGGAGATACGGTTGAAGTTGTAATCACCAAGGTAGCGGACCGTCAAAAGGGAACTGCAGCAGAGGGAAGAATTATTGATGTCTTGGAGCATAGTCTCCAAACGGTCGTTGGTCAAATCGTTCTGGATGAAGAAAAGCCCAAGTATGCTGGCTACATCGTTTCAAAGAATCAAAAGATTAGCCAACGCATTTATGTGAAAAAGCCAGCCCTGCAATTGGAGGGGACAGAAGTTCTCAAGGTTGCTATTGATCAGTATCCGAGTCGGAAACACAATTACTTTGTGGCCTCTGTACAAGATGTGGTTGGACATGTAACAGACCCTGGAATCGATGTATTGGAAGTCCTCGAGTCTATGGATATTGTCTCAGAATTCCCAGAAGCAGTCCTCAAAGAAGCAGAGAACATTCCAGATCAGCCATCTGAGAAGGATTTTGAAGGACGTTTGGACCTTCGAGATGAAATCATCTTTACGATTGATGGTGCCGATGCCAAGGACTTGGATGATGCGGTTCATATTAAACGCTTGGAAGGTGGGAATTTCGAACTAGGAGTTCACATAGCCGATGTCTCTTATTATGTAACCGAAGGTTCTGCCTTGGACAAGGAAGCTCTCAACCGTGCGACTTCTGTCTATGTAACCGATCGAGTTGTTCCCATGTTACCAGAGCGGTTATCCAATGGGATTTGTTCCCTAAACCCTCAAGTGGATCGCTTAACTCAATCAGCCATTATGGAGATTGACGAGCGTGGTCGGGTCCTTCGTTATCAGATTACCCAAACGGTCATTAAAACGACTTTCCGTATGACCTATAGTGATGTCAATGATATCATTTCGGGAGACCAAGAGAAGCGTGAGAAATATCAAGCTATTGTTCCAAGTATCGAAGCCATGGTTGGTCTTCATCAGATCTTAGAAGGAATGCGGGAAAAACGAGGGGCTCTTAACTTTGATACCAGTGAAGCTAAAATCCTAGTCAATCCTCAAGGAAAACCAGTCGACATCGTCTTGCGTCAACGGGGAATTGCAGAACGGATGATTGAATCTTTCATGCTGATTGCCAATGAGACAGTGGCTGAGCACTTTGCCAAACGAAAACTTCCCTTTATTTACCGGATTCACGAAGAACCCAAAGCAGAGAAGGTGCAAAAGTTTATCGATTATGCCTCTAGCTTTGGCCTTCCTATTTATGGGACAGCTAGTTCCATGAGTCAGGAAACCTTGCAGGACATTATGAAGAGAGTAGAAGGGGAACCTTATGCCGATGTCTTGTCCATGATGTTGCTTCGTTCCATGCAGCAGGCGCGTTATTCCGAGCACAATCATGGACACTATGGGCTAGCAGCTGAGTTCTATACTCACTTTACCAGTCCGATTCGCCGGTATCCAGACTTATTAGTCCACCGCATGGTGCGAGAGTATGGAAAAGATTCTGAAGTAGCTAGTCATTTTGAACAGGTCATTCCAGATATTGCTAGCCAATCCTCTAGTCGGGAACGCCGCGCCATTGATGCCGAACGGGAAGTGGAAGCTATGAAGAAGGCAGAGTACATGGAGGACTATGTTGGCGAAGAGTACGATGCTTTGGTGTCCAGTGTCGTCAAGTTTGGTCTCTTTGTTGAATTGCCAAATACCGTAGAAGGTTTGATCCATATCACTACCTTACCTGGTTTTTATCATTTTAACGAGCGCGATTTGACCTTGCGCGGGGAAAAATCAGGCGTCACTTTCCGTGTTGGTCAGGAGATTCGAATCAGGGTCGAAAGAGCGGATAAGATGACTGGCGAGATTGATTTTTCTTATATCCCAAGTGAGCTGGATTTGATTGAAAAAGTCACTAAAGCATCGGGCCGTAAAGATCGAAAAGGACACTCTAAGCGCCCTTCTTCTAAGAAAGAAGAACGTAAGCAAGGGGGCATTAGAGAGAACAAGCGCAAGCATTCTTCAAAAGACAAGAAGAAAAAGAGTAAGAAACCTTTTTACAAGGAAGTAGCTAAGAAAGGAGCTAAGCATGGCAAAGGGCGAGGGAAAGGTCGTCGCACAAAATAAGAAAGCAAGCCACGATTATACAATTGTTGAAACCATTGAAGCAGGAATGGTCCTGACTGGTACAGAAATCAAGAGTGTTCGAGCAGCTCGTATCAACCTCAAGGATGGATTTGCCCAAGTCAAAAATGGGGAAGTCTGGCTCAGCAATGTTCATATTGCTCCCTATGAGGAAGGCAATATCTGGAACCAAGACCCAGAGCGTCGTCGCAAACTCTTGCTGCATAAGAAGCAAATTCAAAAGTTGGAGCAGGAGACTAAAGGAACAGGGATGACTCTAGTTCCCCTTAAGGTTTACCTTAAGGATGGCTACGCCAAGCTCTTGCTGGGCTTAGCCAAAGGGAAGCACGATTATGACAAACGTGAATCCATCAAACGGCGGGAGCAAAATCGTGACATTGCTCGTGTCATGAAGCAATACAATACGCGTTAAAGTAAGAAATAGGAACAGCTGAAGCAAGGGCTGAAAACTGTTCCTATTTTTAAATTTCCTTTCTTGAAACCGCTTGCATTATTATCTGGATAAGAGTATACTGAAGGTAGCGTTGGTATAGTTGTTTTTCGTCGGCTTGAAAATGATTTTCTAGCCTCTTTTGTAGTCATAAAGGAGATCGACTATGAGAAAACTACTGGTCAAACTGATGATTGCTTTGATGGCCTTTGCCTTGATTCCAGTTCAAGTTGCGCAGGCCTGCTCAGCCTTCATTGTTGGGAAGGAACTCACGACAGATGGTTCCATGCTCTTTGGGCGGACTGAAGACTATCCTTATGCTCCCGATGGTGGTCGCCACAATAAAACTTACGAAGTGGTACCTGCCAAAGACTATAAGGATGGGGATATGTTGGAGGACGAATCCAACGGCTTTGCTTATCCCCACTTGAGTCATGAAATGAAATATACCGCAACTTATGATGCAGCCCATGGAGATGGTTCCAACGGGAATTTCGGAGCACACGGCTTTAACGAAGCGGGCGTTTCCATGACTTCTACCGTATCTGCAACCCCACACGATAAGATTTTGGAAGCAGATCCACTTGTGAAAAATGGCTTGGCTGAAGCTGCTATGGTAGACTTGGTTCTCCCACGTGCCAAAACAGCTCGTGAAGGAATTGAGTTGGTTGCCAAGGTACTTGATGAAAAAGGATCTGCCGAAGGAAACATCATTGTCGTAGCAGATAAAGATGAACTCTGGTACATGGAAATCCTCTCTGGTCACCAATATGTAGCCATTAAATTCCCTCAAGACCGCTATGCCATCTTTGCCAATACCTACTATCTAGGACATGTGGATTTCAAGGACAAGGACAATGTCATTGCTTCAAAAGATGTGGAAGCAGTTGCTAAAAAGGCAGACCACTACAAGACTGATAAAGATGGTAACTTCCATATTGCAGACTCATATGGTCCAGATGAATATACCGAACGCAACCGCTCACGGACCTATGCAGGGATTACCTTGATGGATCCTAAAGCGGACATCAAATATGATGATAAGCACTTTGACCTCTTGCACAAACCAACGGATCCTTCTAAAAAGTATAGTCTAGAAGATGTTTTCGCTGAACAACGGAACCGGTTCGAACACCTCAAACAATACACACCAGATGACTTAGTGGAACCAGGTAAAGAAGTCGATACCAATAAATACAAATATGCTTTGGGAAATGAAAACGTCATTAACGCCCACGTATACCAAATTAAGAAGGACTTGCCAACACCATTTGGTGGTGTTGTTTGGTTAGGTCTCGCTCAAAGCCGGAACACGCCTTATGTGCCATTCTATGGTATTGTCAACGATACCTACGCACCATTCAAAGTTCGCTCTGCCAAATATGATCCAACTTCTTGGTATTGGGCTGTTTGGCATATTGACCAAATGGTCATGAAATACCCAGATCTATTTGGTAATAGCATCCAAGAGAAGTGGAAAGAATTGGAAAAAGGCTGGATCAAAGAACAAGCAGCTTTGGATCAAAAATACAGTGGACTCACTGATGACCAAGCGAAAGCTACTGCAGACGAAGTAACAAGTGACTCACTTAAACGTGCGGAAACTATCTTCAAACAAATCAAGCAAGTTGAAAGTGAGATGGAAGATAAGATTCGTACAGAAAAAGGTTTGGAAGCAGACTTTGTTTATGATGGCTATAACAAGGCCAATCTGGTCGCAGCAGCTCAAGCTAAAAAAGATGCATCGAAAGAGACAGAAAAGAAGGAAGAAACAGCTTCTAGTCAATCATCTAGCAAGGCAAGTGATTCAAACAGCAGTTTATCTGCCGTCTTAGGAGTTTTGGCACTTGCAGGATTTGGCTTGGCAGGTTTCTACTTTAAAAAATCAAAAAAGAATGAAAATGAAGAATAAGTAGACTGAGACTGCTAAATCAGCATCCTGCCTCAACTGGATTCTATGAGAGTGGAATAGAAGTCTTCACAAAAGGAGCTTGTAATTCCACTCTTTTTATTGTTATTTGCATGCAATTTTTGTATGATAGGGATAGATAGAAAGAAGGAGAAGAAACGGATGCCTGAAAAATTAATTGCTTATAAACGGATGCCTTTGTGGACCAAGGATACCATGCCTGAAGCAGTCCAAAGAAAACACAATACCAAAGTAGGTACTTGGGGAAAGATTACCGTTCTCAAAGGAAAACTCAAGTTTGTTGAGCTGACGGAAGATGGGGAAGAAGTAGCCAGCCATGTGTTTGAGGCAGGTGCGGATAACCCGATGGCACAACCTCAAGCTTGGCACCGCGTAGAGGCCCTTACAGATGATGTGGAATGGTTTTTGGAATTCTACTGTGAACCCAAAGATTATTTTCCCAAAAAATATAATAGCAATCCCGTCCATTCAGAAGTGCTAGAAGCCATGGAGTCCCTTTCTCCAGGCAAGGCCTTGGATTTGGGGTGTGGACAAGGACGAAACGCTCTCTTTTTAGCCCAACATGGCTTTGAAGTGACAGCAGTCGATCAAAATGAATTGGCCCTAGAGATCCTACAAAGTATTGTAGAGCAAGAAGATTTGGAAATGACTGTGGGACTCTATGATATCAACTCAGCGAACCTAAAACAAAGTTATGACTTGATTGTTTCAACGGTTGTCCTCATGTTCTTGCAAGCGGATCGCATTCCGGCGATTATTCGAAATATGCAAGACCAGACCAATCCAGGTGGCTATAACTTGATCGTTTGTGCCATGGATACAGAGGACTATCCTTGCCAGGTTCCTTTCTCCTTTACTTTTAAGGAAGGCGAGCTAGCAGACTACTACAAAGATTGGGAACTCGTTAAATACAATGAAAATCCAGGGCATCTGCACCGACGTGATGAAAATGGCAATCGAATTGCCTTACGCTTTGCGACCATGCTAGCCAAGAAAATATAAATAGCTCTCTAGACAAGGACACCCTTGCAGTCGTCCTTGTCTTTTTATATCTGAAAACTTTCTGAAAATACTTGATTTTTTACAGAAAAGGAGTAGACTGTTAGTGTATCTTTCAAGAATTTTGAGGAGAAGCGCGTGAAACTATATGTTCAACTGATGATTATCTTTACCATCTCTTTGATTGGGGAAGGGATATCGACCCTCTTTCATTTGCCAATTCCAGGAAGTATTATCGGTCTACTGATTTTATTTCTTTGCTTGCAGTTGAAATGGCTTCGTATCCGCCATGTGAATCTGGTCGGATCTTTTCTCTTAGCCAATATGACGATTTTATTTTTACCTCCAGCGGTTGGGATTATGGATAAGTTTGATGTTATCCAGCCTTATTTATTGCCCATCGTATTGATTATTTTAGGGGCTATCATCATCAATGTAACCCTTATTGCCTTAGTTGTCGGTTTTATCAAGACAAGGTATGAGGGGGATTATGAAGGAGGGATAAAATAATGGAAAGTTTGTGGTCAAATCCTCTCTTTGGGATTTCTTTATCAGTCTTTGCCTATCTGATTGGGATGATGATTTTTCGTCGTTTTCCCCATCCCATCACGACCCCCCTCTTAGTTGCAACGGTCTTGATCATTGGTTTCTTAAAGCTGACAGGGATTTCCTATAAGGCCTATAATATTGGCGGGACCTACCTCAGTAATTTGATTGTGCCCTCAACGGTTGTCCTGGGAATTCCCTTGTATAAGAGTTTCCATTTGATGAAGCACCATGCCAAGAGTATTCTTCTTAGTAGTTTTCTAGCAGTAGTAGTCAACACGCTTTTTACAGCTGTCTTGGCTAAGCTTTTTGGGATGAAGTACTTTCTAGCTATTTCCCTCTTTCCTAAGTCTGTGACAACAGCCATGGCAGTGGGGATTTCTGAAAAAATGCAGGGAATAACTACCATTACCCTAGTTGTCGTTGTAGCGACAGGTATCCTGACAAGTGTCCTAGGACCAACGATTCTTAAGTTCCTAAAAGTAGAGGATCCTGTTGCCATTGGTTTGGCCCTTGGGGGTACAGGTCATGCGGTGGGGACTGGTACAGCCTTTCAGTATGGTCAAGTAGCCGGAGCTATGGGTGGCTTAGCAATTGGGATAACTGGCGTTTTCTACGTCTTTATAAGTCCCCTTGTCGCGAGCCTGATTCTTTCCTAAAAAGGTAGAGAGTATTCAGAAAAAGCTTGGAAGAAGTTCCGAGCTTTTTTGTATACAGTTAGATAGAGAAGGTTGTTTAATAATTTGAAGGTCAAACAATTTTCAGATAGATTACTAATTGATTACAGTCGTTGTAAGCGCTTGCCAAACTTTGGTTCAAAAGGTATACTAAAAGAGGTTATACGGTTAATATCTAGTTAAAGGAGTTCAATATGAAGAAACGTTATGCTCGATCAGCCTTGGGCTTGATCACTGCTCTCTTCCTCTTTGCCCAACCGGTAGAGGCCTGTACAGGTTTTATCATCGGTAAAAAGTTAACAGCAGATGGGAATGCTTTGTACGGACGTACGGAGGACTTAGAACCAAACCACAATAAGAACTTTGTGGTCAGAGAACGAACTTATAACAAGAAAGGGGAGGTCTTTGAAGATGCCACCAATGGCTTTAAGTATGAGCTCCCAGAAGTAAGTTATAAATATACAGCTGTCCCAGATGTTACACCAGAACAGGGTGTATTTGATGAAGCTGGTTTTAATGAGCATGGTGTGTCCATCTCGGCGACCGTCTCAGCTTCAGCAAATGACAACATTAAAAAGGTCGATCCTTATGTAGAGGACGGCTTGGCTGAGTCTGCCCTCACCACTGTCGTTCTTCCAAGTGTCAAAACGGCTCGTGAAGGAGTCGAGCTCATTGCGAAAATTGTGGAAGAAAAAGGGGCAGCAGAAGGAAATATTGTGACGATCGCGGACAAGGAAGGTATCTGGTACATGGAGATCCTTTCTGGTCACCAATATGTAGCGATTCTCTTCCCAGAAGATCGCTATGCAGTCTTTCCAAATACCTTCTTCTTAGGACATGTTGATTTTTCAGATAAGGAACGGACTATTGCCTCGAAGGATGTTGAAAAAGTCGCCCGTGATGCAGGAACCTATAAAGAAATCGATGGCCAGTTCCATGTGTCTCAATCCTACAATCCACCTTTGCATGAGGCAGATCGTTCTCGTGTTTGGTCTGGTATTAAGTCACTGGATCCAGATGCAGATGTGAACTACGATGACGAGTATTTTGACTTGATGCATACAACGGATCGGAAATTGACGCTACGTGATGCGATGAATCTCCAACGCAATCGGTTAGAAGGAACAGACTTCAAACCACAAGATCAAATGGAGTTAGATGGAAAAGGGATTCCAGAAAAAGGGAAGTTTGATGAAGTCTATAAATACCCGATTTCGAACCCGAATGTCATGGAAGCCCATATTTTCCAATTAAAGGACAATGTTCCTGATAGTGCTGGTGGGGGAACTATGTGGTTAGCGATGGGAAGCCCACGAAATGCTCCTTACCTGCCTTACTATGGCAATATCACCAATACCTACCAAGCCTATCAAGAATTAGGGACAGCCTATAATCCCCAATCTTGGTATTGGACCATGTCTCGCATTAATGATTTAGTTGCCAAATATCCTGATTTGTTCGGAGATGGAGTCATCCGTACTGAAATGGAACGCCTAGAATCTCAATGGATGGCTGAGCAAGAAATCAGTGACCAAGAACAAATTGCCCTCGCTTCGCAGCCAGAGCAGGCGAGCCTAAAAGCGACAGAAACGAGCATGACTCGAGCTCAAAAGACCTTCGATCGTCTGCAAGAAATTCGTCAAGAAGCAGAAGAAAAGGTGATTGCTCAATATGGACAAGGTGCTATTGACGATTTAACAGATGAAGAAGATGCAAACCAAGAAGAAGAAATCAATTTGGTACCATTTGATTATGACTTCGTCATCACGATTGGCTTAGCCCTTGTGACAGTGATAGGAGTAGGAATTTTCTTCATTAAATCAAAGAAAGCAAAGGGAGGTAAGAAGGATGAATAAGTTTCAACGAATATTGCTCTTCCTATTTTTGGTCTTAGCAGGGATTGGGATGGAGTTTGAGCTAGGCTCTCTCTCTCAACAAGAGTTTAACCAAGTAGCAGGAAGAGATTTGGTATTAAATCTGCTCGTTTTAGCGGTGATTGTCGTTCCTCTTTATCTCTTTATTAAGCGACTTGCAAAAAGATTTGAGGTTCCTCTTCTTGTTTTGTGGGCGACCATGTTTGGTGGTGCTTTTGTTGCTGGCTGGCTCAGTTTTTCAGGGAACAGCCTCATTGACCATTTCAATAGTCATCTCATTCAGGATGTTAGTACCTTTAATAAATGGACAGATGCTTTGACAGCACCTTTTTCTGAAGAATTTTTCAAAGCTCTGGTGGCCTTCTGGATCCTCTTGATTTTGGGTCGTAAGGATTTGAAATCGATTTTAATTGCCGGCTTTGGATCTGGTCTTGGTTTCCAAATCATTGAAGATCTAGGTTATGTGGCGCGTCAAACGCGAACTGGAGACCTCTCAGCAGTAACAGAGGCAGTGAACCGCATTTCTGGTGGTTTAGCATCTCATGCAGTCTACACAGCTGTTGTATCTGTTGGAGCCTTTCTCATCCTGTCTCAGTGCACCAAGCAAAAAGAAAAGCTCTTTGGTCTCTGGTGTGTAGTTTCCACGGTGACCAATCACTTCTTATGGAATTCCCCATTCTATGAAACAGACCATCGGGTCAATATTTTGGTAGGCTTGCTCTTTGCCTTCCAAGTGGGAACCTTTATTGAGGTCGTGCTCTTTACTCATAAAAATCCGAATCTAAACCTTTTAAAGAAAAACTAAGGAAAAGATTCAGTAGATATATAAATAAAAAAGCTTAGAAACTTTTGTTTCTAAGCTTCAGATTGAAGACAAAGTCATATTAAAAACTTTCCTTAGGTGAGTACGGACGTCAGCGAACTTCTTCGAAGTTCCAAGACTAAATCAAGATACTAAGGGCGTCTGCGGATAAAGTCAAAATAGGAAGTTTGACGCAGAATCTTTCGATTCTAGGAGAACTTATCTTTTTGACACAATCCGCAGCCTGTGTTCAATTTGTATTGAGCCCCCTCGCTCTTTAACTTCTGGGCTCAGGCTAAAACAGTTCCCCAAACTGTTTTACTCTCAATAATTCCGAGTGCCTGAAACGTTATTGTTTCAGGCACTTTTCTCACAGCGGAAAGTTTTGGTATTTTTTTGAATCGATTTAAAAATTGGAACTCATTTTTATTTCTTTGCAGAATCGCTTAACTTATTTTACTTTAAAATAGTTTGTCTACTTTCTAAAAGCTTAGAAACTTTTGTTTCTAAGCTTTTTTTACTAAATTCTATTTGCTTTCTTCTTTTTTCTTAAGACCAAAGAAGGCTAGGATGGATGTCAACAGAGTGAGCATGTAGATAGCAGGAGAGTCGGCTGTTCCTGTTTCTGGTAGGCTTGCAGAGCCCGCTGTGAATGTTTTAGCGACTGTCACTGACAAGTGATGGTTGTTGGCCTTGATCTGTGTATCGTCCTTAGCAGATGTAAAAGTATTCTTTGTTTGGCTAG
The DNA here is from genome assembly GCF_019930045.1 of Streptococcus australis. Lineage (GTDB taxonomy): Bacteria > Bacillota > Bacilli > Lactobacillales > Streptococcaceae > Streptococcus > Streptococcus australis_D. Next base: position 44,997 of record NZ_JAHZQQ010000010.1, read on the forward strand.
CTAGTTGATTAGGAGAATTCGTACCAACTAGAGCTGGAATATATGTTTGATCCATTTTACCGGTAGATGGATTAGTTGGTTGAGCATTTTTACCGGTAGATGGGATAACTGGTTGGTTATTGCTTCCTGGGTAGGACTTTGGATTAGCAGAATCTGTTCCTTGTTTGATTTCCTCAATATCTGCCACACCATCTCCATCTGTATCTTTGTTAGCAGAAATAGAAATGGTACGAGAATTTGGATTGATGGTTGCATAGGCTGTGAGATCTGCCTTAGCAAGGTAATCTGCAAAGGCAACGTCCATGGAAGGACCTTCCTCGCGAGCTCCACCTAACATGGTGTAGCCATCCCCACCTGCTGCTAAGAAGTCATTGGTAGTCAAGTAGTAATCTTTAGCAAGGTTGAGCGGTTCATATTGACCAGTTTCTGGGTTTTTAATTTCAATATAGAGGACGCGCTTTTCAGCTGGTAGGGTTGTATCGTAATAAACTTTCGCTCCAGATACTTGGAGGAAGCCTCCGCTAGGTTCAAGAAGGGGTTGACCGTTTTCGTCAAGAACGGTTTTGCCATCTTTTTCTTGTAAAATAGAGCCAAGAGATTTAGCAAACATATCAGCAATATTCTGACCAGTTACTTTAATCTGAGAGATGGTATTCCCAAATGGAAGAACAGCAATGACACTTCCTTTGGTGATTGGCTTGTCTTTAGCAATGGTTTCGCGCAAACCACCACCGTTGGTTACAGCAAGGTCAGTCTTATGGCTAAAACCAGTTTGTCCATATTCATAGAGAGCATCTGCCACGACGTTTCCTAGGTTGGTTTCACGGACACGAACATTTTCCCGTTGACCGTTTAGTTCTACAGGACTATTGTCACGAACGATTTTTGCATTCTCAGCATCGTACTGTTCCTTGATCTTTTGGACCATGGCAGCTACTTTGGCATTTGGCACGACATTTTTTGTTGAAGCAGCTGAGATTTGTTGAGGGTTTCCAAGCAATTGGTTAGCCTGGTAGGTGATTTTACCGATATTATTCAGGTAGCTACCAGTTTGGTTATAGGTGACATTATCTCCGTATGTGGTTGATTGAACAGTATGGGAATGTCCATCAATTACGGTGACACGTTTTCCTTTCAGTTTTGAGTTTTTAGAAAGTTCCTCAGCTAAGGTAGATCCTCGCCATTCGATTGGTGTAGTAGTATCTACTCCCAAGTGAGCAAGGACAACATAGTTTTTGTATGTCTTGCCTTCTGCAGTAGCGCGTGCTTCAATCTCATCAATGACCTTGTTTACTTCTGAAATAGGATCTGTGAAGGTAACTCCTTGAACATTCTTAGGGTGGGTTTTTGTAGCTGTTTCAGGCGTTGTCACCCCGATAACAACAAACTCATCGCCAACCACATTCTTATCTTTATCGACGATGGTGGAAGCCTCAAATAAACGAGCACCGTTGATGTAGGTGTTGGAGCTGAGAAGTGGGAAGTTTAAGATTTCTTTGTATTTCTTTGCTTCATCCAAACCAAAATCGAACTCATGGTTTCCGACTGCCATGGCATCGTAGCCAATTTCGTTCAAAATTTTAGCTCGTTCTTCCCCTTTTGAACTATTTGAAATCGGTAGTCCTTGGAAGGCATCTCCAGCATCTACGACCAAAGTAGATGGATTTTTCGCCCGTTCTTCATCAATGACTGCGGCTAATTTAGCATCACCAATCACACCCTTTTCTTCGACGATCCGACCATGGACATCGTTGGTATGAAGGATATTTGCTTCAGGCAAGTCAGTTGAACTCTCTGTAGCACCTTCTGAAGTAGCTGTACTAGATTCTGTTGAAGCAGGAGTAGCAGCATCCGTTGCATTTGTGGAAGCAGCAGCTACTTCAAGGTTAGTTTCTGGAGCTGTTTGCTCATCTGCAGCTACCTGAGAAGCTAGGAAGGCAGGAGCAAGCAATAAGATCGGCAAAAGAAGTTTCTTCTTTTTCATAAACGTTCCTCATTTCTATTTTATTCCATACTAAATATTATAGCTAAAAAGGAAAGAAATGGAAAACGTTTTCTGATAGTTGGGCAAATAATCTTGTGAGAGCGTTGAGGTTCCAGCTAATTGCTCTTATCCATAAAAAAAAAGAAAACTTTCGTTCTCTCATTTTCTTATTCAGTTATGGGTTGGTTCCAAGTGGTAAAGTCAGTCACACTTAATACGACTGTCGCGATTTCGATCGGCTCTTCTTTTGCACCAGTTGACAACCATTTTGTGATTACGGCTTCAATCGTAGCTGCAAAGATCTCAACAGCATACTTATAAGGAACTTGGAATTTATTAACCAAGTGGTCTTTAGCGTGTGGAGTATTGTCAAGAAGTTGCAGGGTGAAATTTTTCATTAGAAAATGAAACTTTTGGTAATCCATCTGCATCAAGGCATAGATAAAGTCATAATTATCTTGAATATATTGAAGTGAGGCAAGAAAATTTGCTCGATTGACGGTGCTTGTAGCAAATAACTCTCCCAACTCGCCTAAGAGTTCAGATTTTAGCTGGTTGAACATATCTTGTTTGTCTACATAATGGAGGTAGAAGGTACCTCGATTAATGCCGGCTTCCTTTGTTAGTTGGCTAATTGTAAGGCTTTCAAGTGATTGTTCAAGAAGCAGGCGTGATAGGGCGCTTCGGATAGCATTTTTAGAATTCGTTTTTCTCTTCTTTCGGGTCATAGATCCTCCTTTATCATGTATTTGGTATAAATGATTATTCACTAATCACCATATTATACAGAAATCAACCTTATTCATCAACGGAATAAAATTTTAGTATCATTCTATAAGTCGAAATGGCTTAAAATCAGGTCTTATTCTTATACTGTAAAAGCCATTTTGGAAGGATTATAAAAAATTTTCCGATTCTGTCAATAATTTTGTGTAAACACTCAAGTAAAGTTGCGGAGTGTTAATCAAATAAGCTTTCAAGTGTGTCAG
>NZ_JAHZQQ010000099.1 GCF_019930045.1 Streptococcus australis
TGACACACTTGAAAGCTTATTTGATTAACACTCCGCAACTTTACTTGAGTGTTTACACAAAATTATTGACAGAATCTGTCCCTTCCACAATTCACCTAATGCAGCACAATTAACATCATTTTCAACAAAAGTAGACAACCCAAAACGTTTTTCTATTTCGGAAGTAAAGTTTACTCCGATATACCCTGGTATTGTATAGCCTGCATAGATGATTTCTCCTGTATTAGCATTAACAACTCCAGCAGTGGAAATCCCAACACCATCAATAGAATAATTTAAAATATACTCACCAATTAAATCACAGACCTGATTTAATATCTGGTTCGTTCCCAAATCATAGTCAATAATTGTTTCTATCTCTTTGAACTGATTTAAACTCGTTCCAAAATCGTCGTATAAATCTGCCTTAATTGTTGTTCCGCCAATATCGATCCCTATAATCTTCATTTCATCACTCCCACATTTTTGATCTCATTACTTTTTGATAAAAAATGGGACTGGGCATTATCCCAGTCCCATCTCTATTTCTTTATTCAATGAGTTGTATCACAGAACTTTAGAAATTATATAATGACAAGAATTTACTATTCTGTTTGACAATAGTTAAGCATTTGTGATTTCTGAAAGACTTACTTTTCGATCTTCTTTAACTGATAAAGTACATGCATCAGCGGTAGCGATTGATTCTAAAGCAGCTACACCATTGAGAAGTTTTTCATATTCTTCTGTAATTTCTCCACCTTTAATGATGTCATGTAGATATTCCATTTCTTTATCAATACATGTTTGTAACCATAATGGGCAACGTACTCCTGGTTTACCGTACGCAATTGCTCCATCCATACCACGACCGGTATAGATAGCTGTACGGTCATCATCTTCCTCTTGAGTTTCATGTACTAAGAAGTGTGATTCTCCTTCACCTTTAACACGAAGAGTACCTCCAGTATTGAATAAGTCAAGTTTGATAGCTCCTTCAGTTCCTTGAATCAAGACGTAGTGTTCACCCCAACGGAAAGCATTACCATATTCCAAAACAGCATAACGATCATCAGAGTATTCTAGGTTTACAATGAGCATATCATCTTCATCACCAAAGTTTTCACCTTTATGATATACATTACCTCCTACCATTGTCGCTTTTTCAGGAAGTCCTCCCATGATGAACTGAATGCAATCTAATTCATGAATATGGTGGTACAAATGTCCTCCAGATTGAGAACGAAGTTTCTTCCATGATACAGTTGGTTGTTGTTCTTCCCAACCTGTACGAGCGGCATGGCAATAAAGAACTTTACCGATTTTACCTTGAGTAATCAATTCTTTAGCATGGTGTACACCATTAAAGAAGTTCATGATGTGACCAGCCATAAAGATAACATTATTTTCTTTACATGCGTCAACCATGGCTTTACAATCTTCATAAGACAATGCAATTGGCTTTTCACAAAATACGTGTTTGCCATGTTGAGCAGCTTTCACAACAGGTTCACGGTGAAGGTAGCTAGGTGAAGCTACGATCACACAATCAATATCTTCACGTGCTACAAGTTCATCTAAACTTGCACAAACATCTGATCCCAACTCTTGAGCAACTTCTTCTCCATGATTTGGGTCAAATACCGCAACCACTTTTGCATCTTCAATTTTGTTCATTGAGCGAGCCAAATCAGCTCCAAAATATCCAGCTCCAACAATACCGTAATTTACCATAATTTTTATCCTCTTTCAATATATTTAAATTTCAGCTTTAATTCTTTTTAAAATCTTCAATCTTAAATGTTATATATGGTACAACATTTTTCATATGAAGTTCATTAAGAGACATTGTTTAATATGTTTTTATTTTATCTTTCCTCGTTTAAAACTTTGATAACAAGTTTTTTAACACTTTCATCATTACAATGAATCTTAGGTTGGTGAAGATCTTCTTCAAAAGTCACCAACATATTTCCTGGAAGCAATTCAACAATTTGATAGTCTTTGCTATCGTAAAAAGCAATATCCTTCTCTTCGCTAAAAGGCACACGTGACTGAGCACGAACTGGGGAAGTTACTGCCATTTTTTCAGTATTTTCAACAACAATATGAATATCTAAATATTTCTTATGAGTTTCAAAAATATCTCCTGGAACTCCATCAGCTAGATAGGTCATACAATTTGCAAAAACATTTTCCCCGTCAATATCAATTTTTCCATCAACTAAATCTGTCAAATTTGTATTTTCTAAAAAATCACAGACTTTTGAAAAATGTTTATTGACAGAGGCATATCGTCTAAAATCAGATTGTTCAGAAATGATCATATTATTTTCTCTTTTCTATTAGTGACGAACTTCCCAACTTGAATCCGCTTTAATTTCTGGAATATCATGAATCGTTGTATATTTAGGTGCAGATACTTTATTTTCAGTAAGAACAGATACAATATAACCTGAAACTACTGATACAGAAATTGAAATCAATGAATATGCCCAGTAGCTAACAGCTGTTGGAGGAAGGAAGTATTTAATAAATACCATAACGATGGTTGATACAATCAGCGCTGCATAAGCACCTTGTTTATTTGCTTTTTTAGAAGATAAATTGTAAAATATAGTGCAACAAAAAAACTCATAGCGTTTCATTGGGGTAAACTGTAAGTATTCACACAAA
>NZ_JAHZQQ010000100.1 GCF_019930045.1 Streptococcus australis
TTATGCTGTTTTTCGCAATTCTAGTATATCAGATGAACGTATCTTTTGTGTTGCACTTCATTTTACAACAGGGCTAAATGAAAATCTAATTCAATCTAATTTAAATAATGTATCATCTAAGAATGTGTTGAGAATATATATTTTTCAATCAGATTTATATAAAAGTAAAATTAAAGAAGTGATAAGAATGTTTTCCACGTAGTTTTTAATATCATACTTAAGATAATTTTTAGAAAGCAGGTTACTACATGACAAATTCTGTAAGTTCGAACCAATCTGAGAAGTACAATATTGCAGCTTTCTTCTCAGGTGTTGGGGGAATTGAGTTGGGATTTGAACAAACCAACGAGTTCAGAGTGGTGTATGCCAATGAATTTGATAAGTATGCGCGTCAGACTTATCGTTTAAATTATCCAAATACGCATTTGGATAGTCGTGATATTCATGCGGTACAGCCGGAAGACATTCCAGCTGAGCGCGTGGATGTAATTATGGGAGGATTCCCTTGCCAAGCCTTTAGTATTGCGGGTTACCGCAAGGGCTTTGATGATGATCGTGGCGATCTTTTCTTTGAGTTGCTTCGTATGATTGAAGGGCGTAAACCTCGTGCCATCTTCATCGAAAACGTCAAAAACATGGTCGGTCATGACCATGGCAATACCTTCAAGGTTATTCGTGAGGCTTTGACTGAGAACAACTACTTCATCAAGTGGAAGGTACTCAATGGGAAAGACTATGGAAATATCCCACAAAACCGTGAGCGGATCTACATCGTTGGTTTTGATACAAAAGAAGCCTATGACTTGTTTGAATTCCCAGAGGAAATCAAGCTGACAACGACTTTGAGTGATGTTATTGATTTTGGTGCCAAGCCTGATGAGGCCTACTATTATCGAGAAGGCAAGCAAAATTTCTACGACCAGTTGAAATTTGAAGTGACCAGTCAAGATACAGTTTACCAATGGCGTCGTCAGTATGTCCGTGAAAACAAAAATGGCGTTGTTCCTACTTTAACAGCTAATATGGGAACAGGCGGGCACAATGTCCCTCTGATCCTGACAGATAGTGGGGAGATTCGTAAGTTAACACCAAAGGAAACCTTCAATGTACAAGGTTATCCAAAGACCTTTAAGTTGCCTGAGGGTGTTTCCAATGGTCAACTCTACAAACAAGCTGGAAACAGTGTGGTTGTTCCTGTGATTAAACGCATTGCAGAGCGGATTGCTTTTGCCCTTAATGAGAGCAATGGGCCGTCTCAACTGGATCGTTCAGGAAAATTTGCGATTATCTATACCAAGATGAATGGTCAGTTTGAAGGCCAGTCTTATGTGAAAGATTTTGTCTCCACTTATGAGGAGGCAGAGAAGAAGATTGCCTCCTATGAGGATGGTCTTGCCATTTTATCAGATGAAGATTATTTCAGATTGGTAAAAAAACGTGGAAATTTTGAATTTTACAGCATTATTTAACGAATTATATAAGTAAGGGGACTAGTGAAAATCTAGTCTTCTTTTGATATACTTAAATAAGAAGTGAGGATTGAATGATGTGGGAACACCTAAAACAAGAACAAAAGGAAAAATACAAGACTCTCATTACCAACTTTGCTAGTCTGAGTGAGGCCTTTTCTCAAAAAGCAGAAGGTGAAGATTCTGATGATCGAGAAAGCTATGTTGCTCCGATTGTCAATTCAAAATTTCAAGAGACTGTTTTCCAAAAGGCTTTTCATGCTGTTGGTGAGGATATTGCCAATACCTCTTATGATGCTTCGCTTGTCGTTGATGAGCAACATAAGTATTTAGTTGGGATTAAATCCTTTGGTTTGGATTCAGGGGATCAAAAGATTGCTCAGTTCAAGAAAGATTCACAGTCTTGGAATGAGCTGTTGAGTGAAATCCGATTTCATGCTGACATTTCACCGGACAAGGAGACAGCTGATAAAGAGAATCGTGCTCGCTATGAAAAACTGGCCCGCGAGATTGCGACCTTGCGAAATCAACGGATTGAATCGTCTAAGGCTCTCATAAAGGGATTTCATTCTGATTCTAGTCATGTAGAAGCCGTCTATCATGTCTTGATGCCGACTTCGAAAGGACACAAGCCTCAGATCCATGTAGGAGAGACAACTTATCTGCCTGTTGACCTAGACCATCTCAAGATTTTGGGATCTACGACTAAGAACAATCCGACTAATTTCCGTTTTACAGATGGTCAGCATGATTACAAATATACGGCTGCAGATAGTCAGCTCCATATGACCTTTAGGAATAAGGAGATTGTGGTTGATACCTGGGATGTGAATTATGTCGAAGATCCCTTTTATCTTTTTGAACACCTTCATTTGTTGACGTCGGAAAAAAGTGATTCGGAGATTCTTGAGTCGGTGTCGTGGGTGATCACAGATAAGCATGGAAATATAGAAGAAAATTCTGGCTTTAATGCTTTTAATGGTGGTTCAAAGTTGGCCAAGAAGGATCGCTTGCCACGAATTTTAAAGATTCAGGATAAATTTAAAGATAGTCTGGCTCCAGAAGAGCTAGCTTTTGTAACCTTCTCTTTAGAAGAAATTCTCTTGATAAATTGCAAGAATAAGTGCAACATTTACTTGAACTCATCCTCTAGAGCTTCACAAGCAGTTCTGTAAGCTAA
>NZ_JAHZQQ010000101.1 GCF_019930045.1 Streptococcus australis
CTAGCTCAAACAGCTGGAAGAACACTCGCTTAATCAGAGGAATGACTTTGTTGCACTTGACTTGACAATTGGGGAAAGTCAGTTTTCGTAAAAAAAAGCCGGATTTTTAGATTGTGAGAGATAGCTATCGGCTCTTATTTGTGGTAAAATGAAAGGTGATCATGTCTTCGGACAAGTTTAACGAGAAAAGGAAGATGTATTATGACAAAACGGATTACCATCATTGAAGTTAAAGACTACGTCGGTCAAGAAGTGACTATCGGTGCTTGGGTTGCTAACAAATCAGGAAAAGGGAAAATTGCTTTCTTGCAATTGCGTGACGGGACTGCCTTCTTCCAAGGTGTAGCTTTTAAACCAAACTTTATTGAGAAATTTGGTGAAGAAGTAGGTCTTGAAAAATTTGATACCGTCAAACGATTGAGCCAAGAAACGTCTGTCTTTGTAACAGGGATTGTCAAAGAAGATGAGCGCTCAAAATTTGGTTATGAATTAGAAATTACAGACATCGAAGTCATCGGTGAATCGCAAGATTACCCAATCACTCCTAAAGAACATGGAACAGATTTCTTGATGGACAACCGCCATTTGTGGTTGCGTTCACGCAAACAAGTAGCAGTGATGCAAATTCGTAACGCAATCATTTATGCAACTTATGAGTTCTTTGACAAGAATGGTTTCTTGAAATTTGATAGCCCAATCCTTTCAGGAAATGCTGCAGAAGACTCTACAGAACTTTTTGAAACAGACTACTTTGGAACACCAGCTTACTTGAGCCAATCAGGACAGCTTTATCTTGAAGCTGGGGCTATGGCTCTTGGTCGTGTCTTTGACTTTGGTCCAGTATTCCGTGCGGAGAAATCAAAAACTCGTCGTCACTTGACTGAATTCTGGATGATGGATGCGGAGTACTCATACTTGACACACGACGAGTCACTTGACTTGCAAGAAGCTTATGTTAAAGCGTTGCTTCAAGGTGTTCTAGATCGTGCTCCTCAAGCCTTGGAAACCTTGGAACGTGATACAGAGCTCTTGAAACGCTACATTGCAGAGCCATTCAAACGCATTACTTACGATGAAGCCATTGATCTTTTGCAAGAACATGAAAATGATGAAGACGCTGACTATGAACATCTAGAGCATGGAGATGATTTCGGTTCACCACACGAAACTTGGATTTCAAATCACTTTGGTGTACCAACCTTTGTGATTAACTACCCAGCAGACATCAAGGCCTTCTACATGAAACCAGTTCCTGGGAACCCAGATCGCGTGCTTTGTGCAGATTTGCTTGCACCAGAAGGTTACGGAGAAATCATCGGTGGTTCCATGCGTGAGGAAGACTACGATGCCCTTGTCGCTAAGATGGAATCACTTGGTATGGATCTTACAGAGTATGAATTCTACCTTGACCTTCGTAAATACGGTACAGTCCCACACGGTGGATTTGGTATCGGTATCGAGCGTATGGTAACCTTCGCAGCTGGAACTAAACACATCCGTGAAGCCATTCCATTCCCACGTATGTTGCACCGTATCAAACCTTAATAGCCATAAAAACGCCGTCTGGCGTTTTTATACTCTTCGAAAATCAAATTCAAACTACGTCAGCTTCACCTTGCCGTACTCAAGTACAGCCTGCGGCTAGCTTCCTAGTTTGCTCTTTGATTTTCATTGAGTATTACTTTAAATGAAAGAGGTGGAGAAAATGTAGGCAAATCTAAGTAAGTCTTTTAGAAACAATCAAATTACATATTGAAAGAGAGAAAACGATGTTTAAAAGAACTTACAAAGGCAATATTCCACTCCTAGCAGGTCTGGAATTTACATCTTATTTTGGAATTACTAGTTTTTGGATTTTATTTTTTATCCAAAATGGTCTTTCCTTACTTCAAATCGGTTTACTAGAAAGTATTTTTCATGGGACAAGTCTCTTGTGTGAGATCCCATCTGGTATGTTGGCAGATCGATTTAGCTACAAGGCCAATCTCTATTTGGCTCGCTTGGCCAGTATTGGATCCTCTATCTTGATCTTACTTGGTCAGGGAAATTTTTGGATTTATGCGCTTGCTATGATGGTCAATGCTTGGTCCTACAATTTTGACTCAGGGACCAGTACGGCTTTCTTATATGATTCGGCTGTAGAAGCAGGGCAAAAGGACCGATATCTTCAGATTTCTAGCTTTTTGTCTGGTGTGGCAGAAGTCACCCGAACCTTAGGTACAGTTGTGGCAGGTTTCTTTATTCACGGAGCATTGGCCTGGACCTATCTGATTGCTATTGGTCTCTCCTTGCTTTCCATTCTCTTGATTTTTCTAATGAAAGAGCCAGAGAGCAAGAGTGGTGAAAGAAATCACTTGACCTTAAAACGGATATTGGTGGTAGTGAAACAAGAGTGGCAGGAAAAACCAGTCTTGTTTTACTGGATGTTCACCTATCAGCTGGTAGGAACCATCATGTGTATGTTTTATTTTTGATAAATTGCAAGAATAAGTGCAACATTTACTTGAACTCATCCTCTAGAGCTTCACAAGCAGTTCTGT
>NZ_JAHZQQ010000102.1 GCF_019930045.1 Streptococcus australis
GACACACTTGAAAGCTTATTTGATTAACACTCCGCAACTTTACTTGAGTGTTTACACAAAATTATTGACAGAATCCTGAAATAACGTAGATACTATAATCATTATACATATTTTCATATTAAAAATCAAGGAAACAATCCCAAAATAAAAGGGGATTTATTGTGAATAAAAAATTTTAGAAAGCCTATTGTAACGCTGTTTTTATGAGGTGATTCAAAGTAAAGAAGAGACTTCACAGTCTTTTATATTATTGCAAAGTTAAAAAATAAATTATACTAATTATCCAAAGTTGGAAAGAGTTCTTTTGAAAGGGGTTACCCAATAAAAACTTTTCAACCTGTTTCGTTTTACTATCTTTTAACCCTGGTCTATGGTATACTAGATAAGTTGCAAAGAAAGCAGTACTTTTCTTTAGTGGAAAAGAAGCAACACGGTCTTTCATAAAAGCTATGAAAGTACGTCATGACAAGAAAAGTATAAACTAAGCGCTATAGGATGGCTTCGCACCATCTTTAGAAAGAAGAATAACGTGAAATTTAATGAATTTAATCTTTCTGCTGATTTGTTAGCAGAAATTGAAAAAGCAGGATTTGTAGAAGCAAGTCCTATCCAAGAGCAAACTATTCCTTTGGCTCTTGAGGGAAAAGATGTTATCGGTCAAGCACAGACTGGTACAGGGAAAACTGCAGCCTTTGGCTTGCCAACTCTTGAAAAAATTCGTACAGAAGAAGCAACTATCCAAGCTTTAGTAATTGCCCCAACTCGTGAACTGGCTGTTCAAAGTCAGGAAGAACTCTTCCGCTTTGGCCGTAGTAAAGGTGTGAAAGTCCGTTCAGTATACGGTGGTTCAAGTACTGAAAAACAAATCAAAGCTCTTAAATCAGGGGCTCATATCGTAGTAGGAACACCAGGACGACTTCTTGACCTCATTAAACGCAAGGCTTTGAAATTACATGATATTGAAACTCTCATCCTGGATGAAGCAGATGAAATGCTGAACATGGGATTCCTTGAAGATATCGAAGCAATCATCTCTCGTGTACCGGAAAATCGTCAAACCTTGCTCTTTTCAGCGACTATGCCAGATGCTATCAAACGTATTGGTGTTCAGTTCATGAAAGAACCTGAGCATGTGAAGATTGCTGCCAAAGAATTAACTACAGAATTAGTAGACCAGTACTATATCCGTGTTAAAGAACAAGAAAAATTCGACACCATGACTCGTCTTATGGATGTTGATCAACCTGAGTTGTCAATCGTTTTTGGTCGTACCAAACGTCGTGTAGATGAGTTGACTCGTGGGCTGAAGATTCGCGGTTTCCGTGCAGAAGGGATTCATGGAGATTTGGACCAAAACAAACGTCTTCGTGTCCTTCGTGATTTTAAAAATGGCAACCTTGATGTCCTAGTTGCAACAGACGTGGCTGCTCGTGGTTTGGATATTTCAGGTGTGACTCATGTCTACAACTACGATATCCCACAAGACCCTGAGAGTTATGTTCACCGTATCGGTCGTACAGGGCGTGCAGGTAAGTCAGGTCAGTCTATTACTTTCGTTTCTCCTAATGAAATGGGTTATCTACAAATCATTGAGAACTTAACTAAGAAGCGCATGAAAGGTCTTAAACCTGCAAGTGCAGAAGAAGCCTTCCAAGCTAAGAAACAAGTAGCTCTTAAGAAAATTGAACGTGATTTTGCGAATGAGGAGATTCGTAGTAACTTTGAAAAGTTTGGCAAGGATGCTCGTCAATTGGCCTCAGAATTCAGCCCAGAAGAATTGGCTATGTATATCCTCAGCTTAACTGTTCAAGACCCAGATAGTCTTCCAGAGGTTGAGATTGCACGTGAAAAACCGTTACCATTTAAACCATCTGGTGGTGGCTTCGGTGCTAAAGGCAAGGGTGGTCGAGGAGGCCGTCGTGGGGATGACCGTCGAGATCGTGATCGCCGTGGTGGCAATGGTCGTCGTGATGACTATCGTAAAGGTGGACGTTCAAAGGACCGTTTTGATAAAGAGAAGCGTTACCGTAAGGATCATAAAAAACCACGCAATACTTCAAGCGAGAAGAAAACAGGCTTTGTGATTCGTAACAAAGGAGATAAATAAAAAATACAAGGGTAAACACATGTTTACCCTTGTATATTTATAAGGAGACCGAAATTCGTAAACAAAACGTTTGCTATCACTCTGTGGTAGCGCTAACAATTCTGTTAACATATTAAGAATACAACTTTTTATGAGCCTTGTCAACAGATTTGCTAAAAAAAATTTACTTTTTTAAAAACATGAACAAAAAGTTTAATTTATCTGATAAATTGTAAAATATAGTGCAACAAAAAAACTCATAGCGTTTCATTGGGGTAAACTGTAAGTATTCACACAA
>NZ_JAHZQQ010000103.1 GCF_019930045.1 Streptococcus australis
GCTTACAGAACTGCTTGTGAAGCTCTAGAGGATGAGTTCAAGTAAATGTTGCACTTATTCTTGCAATTTATCATTTAAAAAGGAGTTCAATATGGCTGGAAAAATTAAAAAATTATTTGTTATTTCATTCCTAGTAGGTGGACTATTAGTTTCGGGAACAGCTTTTGCAGCATCTGTTGCTGGTGGTACTTGGCATTACGGTGTTGGATATACTGGAACTTATGGTTATTCTAATTATTATCACCCACGTCGGAGCCATACTGCTAGTGTTAAAGAAGGCAAACTAGTAAATACTCAACGTCAAGGAGCTGGTTTATGGGCGAAAACATCTATTGATAAAATTCCACCTACTGGTTTAGAATACTTTTATGGTTTTTAACAAAGAGTCTTCTAGTATTTGTACTAGAAGACTTTCTACTTTTAGAAGGAGTTGTGTATGGGTAGAATAGTGAAGACTTGTTGTGTGTTGATTACCATTTGTTTTAGTTTAATCATTGTTAATATTTTTCGAACAAATGAAATAAACCGTATCAACAATATAGAAGATGGGTTGTATACTGTTGAATTTTATTTAACAGATCAAAGGCAAACTCCTGCTGAACTAATGGATTATTTTTCTCAGTTATCAAAGAAATATAAGGTATCTATTGTTAAAACAGATAACAATGGATCAGAGGTTATAAAGTCTGCTTTGATTTATGAATCAACTTTTCCATCAGAGAATTTTGGAATCGACAAATTAGAATTTTCATCTAATCCTTCTGGGATATACTCCAATAAAGATATCAAAAATAAACTCGGTGATATAAAGACTTTTCTAAATGCAAAACCAATATCACTTCAATTATTGTCACACTATTTTTCTGATCAAACTCATTCTATAAATGGGAAGTATACGGTGGTATCTACTTATGAGTTTGAGAATGACCGGCTCATTTCAGATATAAGTTCCCATTTTGGTATTAGTAAACAGGATCTTTTGAATGAAAAATTTGGATCGAAAGTTGATTACGTTAATCAAGTATTTCTTGTTACAGTAGCAGTATTTATTATTTCAATGCTCATGTTGCTTCTTAGTGCTACTTATCAACCGCTAACACAATTAAAGAAAATTGGCGTAAAGAAACTAATTGGCTTTTCCAATATAAGTATTTTTTTTGAATATACTATTCCCAATGTTCTTCTTATTTTATTTTCCGCTATCATATTTGATGTGATCTGTTTCCTTTCTGTTAGCATCTATCCACAATATTTATTTATGAGTTTAATCTGGGGACAGCTTTTTCTATTATTTGCGTATCTGATATCAAGTCTACTTGTTTATAGTGTTGTTCAGAGAGTTACGGTACCCAAAATGTTAAAGTCTTTTTCTGGCTTTAAGTTCGCAATGTTCTTGAATTATTTCTTTAAAGGAGTAGTGACTGTATTTGTAGTGTTTAGTTTTATAACTATTTCTCAAACATTAATTGATATGAATGAACAAATGAAATATCAGGAACAATGGGATAGAAATGGTAGTAATTTTATAACCATTGAAAATTATTCTCCAAGTGATAAATTGTGGCAAGATATGCAGTCTGATCAGTCTAAAGCTAATGATTATTTTACGACTTTATATCATAGTTTAGAAAAAGAAACAAGTGCTCAATATATAAAGAGCGAGTATATAAACGTTTATGAATCTTATAATATTAAGGGGTTTGATAATGTAGAAATACTATATGTAAATTACAATTATTTAAAAGACCATGGTTTACCATTTAAAAAATCCGACAGTAAGAAACTCTTTTTAGTCCCAGAAAGTTATAAAAAGGCTAACATAACAAAACTTGTGAAACATATTTATCGTTCACAATTAAGTTATGATCAGCAGACAAGCATAGATTTAAATAAACTTCCGATTGAAATTATTTATTCCCCAATTGTCAAGTCAAGTGCAACAAAGTCATTCCTCTGATTAAGCGAGTGTTCTTCCAGCTGTTTGAGCTA
>NZ_JAHZQQ010000104.1 GCF_019930045.1 Streptococcus australis
GAGCCTGCTTCTGCTTTACCTGTGATTGCTTCATCTCCAGCTTTAACTGGGTTCACAACTGGCGCATCTGGTGCTGTTGTATCTTTTTCTTCAAATACGTAAGTCAACAACTGACCGCCCGGAGTAAGTTTAACTGTGTTGTTTTCTTTAATGTATGAAGGAGCCTTGCTTGAGTCGATTTCTTTTAGTTTATAACCTTTGGCTTCGACTGCAGCAATCTTTTTATCTTGGGTGCTAAGGTTAACAACTTCATTTTCATCACCTGGAATCGCACTACTTGCTTCGATTTCATTACCATTCACATCAACAAATTTCATGTGGACGATTTGTGGTGCTGTAAATTCAAATCTTTCAATTTGAACACGTTGTAAGTTAGTACCTGACCCTGTACTTCCTAGGAATGAAAGGGCAAAGGTTGGATTATTTTTAGTCAAGGCATTCTTAGCGTCAACTGTCATGATGCTAGTGTTAGCGTTTTTTAAGTTCGTTGTCCAAGTTTGTGAGCCATAGGTTACTGTAAAGTTTTTATCTTTATCGTATTCAATTTTAAAGTCTACCCATTCACCACTAGGAGCTGGATTTAGAGCTTTTGCTGCTGAGCTACTTGTCGTTACTCTTCCAGCAGCATTTGATGAGTAGAAAGAACCAAAGGCATTTGTTCTCCAAGCATTTCCACCGTATTTTGGATCGGCTGATGCATTTTGGTTAGCATTTGGATTCGAGGTATTATGCCATGAGTCCAGTTTGAAACCAAAGGCATTTTTGATAGTTCCCATACCAATAGACGCACCTGATTGACCAATAGTATCTACCTTACCTGTATGGAAGACGAAACCGACTCCGTCACCACCTGGACGACCATCTACAGTATGACCTTCGTATTTATTACCGATATCAACTTTACCAGTGAAGGTAAAGGCTTCTCCAGAGTTGATTTTAAAACGAAGGTAAGCACTACCAACTTGACCTGAAACGTCATCTGTCAACTTAATGGTACCTGTTGATTTATCATATGTAGCTGTTCCACCTTCTTGGAAGAAGCTTTCAAAGTTTTCTTTAGTAACTACCGCTCTTTGCAGGTTAGTCTCATCCACTGAACGTACTGAACCTTCAACAGCACGTCGGTTTCTTACTTTAGGAGTGTTTGAAGAGTCTGTAGTTGCTTCAGCTGCTGCTTCTGTTGTTTCAGCTACTGCTTCAGTAACTTCCTTCACACTTGCCACTGCTT
Organism: Streptococcus australis; assembly: GCF_019930045.1. Lineage (GTDB taxonomy): Bacteria > Bacillota > Bacilli > Lactobacillales > Streptococcaceae > Streptococcus > Streptococcus australis_D. Next base: position 1,229 of record NZ_JAHZQQ010000104.1, read on the forward strand.
GATTCAAGCGTTCAACACTTTGGTTGACTTGTTCTTGGCTTGCTGAACCGTTTGCAACTAATGCTTCTGCTTCTGCAATTGCAGCTGCTACCTCAGCTTTAACTGCAGCTTCTTGACCATCCAAGCTTTTAGCTCTTGCTTGCCCCAAAGCAACCTCTAATTTAGTTTTATCAACTAAAGGTGATGAAGGCGCAGTCTCAGTTTCTGTTGAAACTACTGTTGCTACATCAGCTGTATTCTTTTCAACTGATGCAGTTACTGCCGGAGCATCGTAGGTAGTTGATTCCCCAGTAGATTCCGATGAAGTAGGCACTGTAGTTTCAGGCTTATCTTCAACACTATCAGCTTTAACTGTTGGAGCAGCTAAAGTAGCCCCAATCGCAAAGACAAGCGAACAACCAAATAAGAAATGCTTTCCTTTTTTGATCATCCGCCAGTTCTTTTGTTGTGCATTCTTTCGATTAAAATACATCAAATAAACTCCTTTGTTATGATTAAATTTTGTACCAAAAATACGATTTTAGTATAATTTATTTTTATTAAATAGTCAAGAAAGTTTACCTATGTTTATTAATTTTATTTGATAAATTGCAAGAATAAGTGCAACAAAGTCATTCCTCTGATTAAGCGAGTGTTCTTCCAGCTGTTTGAGCTAGCTCAAACAGCTTTTTTGCG
>NZ_JAHZQQ010000105.1 GCF_019930045.1 Streptococcus australis
CTTTATGCTGTTTTTCGCAATTCTAGTATATCAGATGAACGTATCTTTTGTGTTGCACTTCATTTTACAACAGGGCATAGAGAAAAAAATCAGATATTCATCCAATTCTGTTGTCCTCTAGAATTGATCTATTTCCACTATATGAGTAGCTGTGAAAATTTTCAGAAAATTCAACTTTTTTCTTTACAAGTCAAAAAAAAACTGCTATAATTGTCCACGTAATAAAACATGACATTGCTTTCAGCAGTGCCTTCATACCCAGTAAGACAGCCCCTACTGGCATTCGTTTCAATAAAACAAAGGAGAAACAAGATGACAACTGCAAAAGAATATATCCAAAGCACTTTCGAAACTGTAAAAGCTCGTAATGGCCATGAAGCAGAATTCCTTCAAGCTGTTGAAGAGTTCCTTAGCACTTTGGAACCTGTATTTGAAAAACATCCAGAATACATTGAAGAAAACATCTTGGCCCGTATCACTGAGCCAGAACGCGTGATTTCTTTCCGTGTTCCTTGGGTTGACCGTGATGGAAAGGTTCAAGTGAACCGTGGTTACCGTGTCCAATTTAACTCAGCTGTTGGTCCATACAAAGGCGGACTTCGTTTCCACCCAACTGTTAACCAAGGGATCTTGAAATTCCTCGGCTTCGAACAAATCTTCAAAAACGTCTTGACCGGCCTTCCTATCGGTGGTGGTAAAGGTGGATCTGACTTCGATCCTAAAGGCAAGACTGACGCTGAAGTCATGCGTTTCTGCCAAAGCTTCATGACAGAATTGCAAAAATACATCGGACCATCTCTTGACGTACCTGCTGGTGATATCGGGGTTGGTGGACGTGAGATCGGATACCTTTACGGACAATACAAACGCCTTAACCAATTTGATGCAGGTGTCTTGACTGGTAAACCTCTTGGATTCGGTGGTAGCTTGATCCGTCCAGAAGCAACTGGTTATGGTTTGGTTTACTACACTGAAGAAATGCTCAAAGCTAACGGCAACAGCTTTGCTGGTAAAAAAGTCGTGATCTCAGGTTCTGGTAACGTAGCCCAATACGCTCTTCAAAAAGCAACTGAACTTGGTGCAACTGTCATCTCAGTCTCTGACTCAAACGGTTACATCATCGACGAAAACGGAATCGACTTCGATCTTCTTACAGATGTGAAAAACAACCGTCGTGCTCGTTTGACAGAATACGCTGCAGAAAAATCAACTGCTACCTACTACGAAGGTTCTGTATGGACTTATACCGGCAACTATGACATCGCCCTTCCATGTGCGACTCAAAACGAGATCAACGGTGAAGCAGCGAAACGCTTGGTTACTCAAGGCGTAAAAGTTGTTTCTGAAGGAGCTAACATGCCAAGCGACCTTGATGCTATCAAAGTCTACAAAGAAAATGGCATTCTTTACGGACCTGCCAAAGCTGCCAATGCTGGTGGGGTTGCTGTATCTGCTCTTGAAATGAGCCAAAACAGCCTCCGTCTTTCATGGACACGAGAAGAAGTAGATGGTCGTTTGAAAGATATCATGACTACCATCTTCAACACTGCTAAAACAACTGCAGAAACCTACGGTCTTGGTAAAGATTACCTTGCAGGTGCCAATATCGCAGCCTTCGAAAATGTCGCAAATGCGATGATTGCCCAAGGACTTGTTTAATTTGATTCTTTTGCCACACCTCTGAATCCTTCGGTTTCGGAGGTGTTTTTCTTGATAAAAAAGAAGATTGGAAAAACCAAATCTTCTTTTATTTTAGATAAATTGCAAGAATAAGTGCAACATTTACTTGAACTCATCCTCTAGAGCTTCACAAGCAGTTCTGTAAGCT
>NZ_JAHZQQ010000106.1 GCF_019930045.1 Streptococcus australis
CCTTTATGCTGTTTTTCGCAATTCTAGTATATCAGATGAACGTGTCTTTTGTGTTGCACTTCATTTTACAACAGGGCAAGAAATTTCATTTAGCAGGGGAATCAAATAAAAAAATACTACTTTGTACTTGCAATAGCACTTGTTTTTGATATAATAGTTTCGCTTATTATTATGAATATAAGGGGAGAAAAAATGAAAAAGTTAGCAATATATTTATCAATGATGCTTTCATTATTGATTGTGTGCTTTACGCTTTTTTCTAAAAATGTAAAAGCAGAAACGTCCAAAAAAGTGGATGTCATCACGGATGTGAAAATTCAAAATAATGATGGTGGGGATTTAACAACTCCGCTTGGAAGATACGATACTTTCCGTCTGAATGCCAAATTTGCTTTAGAAGGAAAAAACGTTAAAGCAGGGGATACGACCGAAGTAACTATTTCTTCTCCGATTGACATCAAATCTCAGGATTTTGAAATTAAAGACTCCATTACTGGTAAATTGATTGCCAATGCAAAAGTTAACGCAACTACTGGTAAAATTGTCTTAACATTTACAAAATTTGTCGAAGAGAAAAATGATATTTCAGGTTCGTTCTTCTTCTATGCTGGTGTTAATAAAGATAAGTTCCCAAATGATGGTAATGCACTAGTTAAAGTCTCTGTTAATAATAAAGTGAAATTCGATGGTACAGTAAAAAGTGGAACCATTGGAGAAGGTAAACGGTATACTATTATCAAATCAGGTTGGGATAATGGAAATCACAAGAGCTTAGGTTTTCGTATTTCTGTCAATCGGACTAATGAGGCAATTAGCAATGCAGTTCTGTCCGATACTATGGAATCACCAGGTGTCACCTACAAGGCAGGTAGCTTTAAGATCTACAAAGGTACTTGGGATTACAGTACTGGAACATGGCAACTTCTAAACAAAACAGATGTTACCTCTCAATACACTGTCAATGCAACAGATACTACATTTACGATTAATCTAGGGAACATTTCTGCTAACGATCACTTTGCAGTTGAATATGAAGCAGTTGTTAACTATGATGCGGTTGACCGTGAGGTGATCAAAAATAAAGCAACTATCGTAGGTGATAATAAAAAACCATACGATTCAAATAGTAAAGTAAATATCTAAATCGCTGGTGGTGAAGGTGTTGGTTATGCCTTCGGCATTCAAGTTCATAAAGTTGACGAAAGTAATGAACCGCTGAAAGGTGCGAAATTCCAAGTTATCCGTCAAGCAACTGGCCAAGTATTAGGTGAGTTTGAATCAGATGCTAAAGGTGAATTTAGCCTTAAGGAACTCTTGAGAGATAAATACATCATCAAAGAAATTCAAGCTCCGGAAGGGTATGAGTTGGCAGAAGATACAATTGTTGAAGCTAGTGAATTTACGACACCAACGAAACCTGTTAGCAAAACGATTGTAAACAAGAAAGAGAAGCCGGCCAAAACCCAAGCTACTATCGAGCTGGATAAAGTTCTTACAGGTCGTGACTTGGTAGACGGCGAGTTTAGCTTTGAATTGTACGAAGGTTCAAACAAACTTCAAACAACGACTAACCAAAACGGGAAAATTACATTTGCACCGATTGAGTACACTGAAGAAGGTGAACACACATACACTGCGAAGGAAGTCAAGGGAGATAATGCAACTATTGCTTACGATACTTCTGAAAAACAAGTGACTGTTAAAGTCACTCGTGATGGAGATTCCTTGAAGGCAGAAGTCGTCTACCCAGAAAGCAAAACCTTTACCAATGCCTTCACGCCAAACGCAAC
>NZ_JAHZQQ010000107.1 GCF_019930045.1 Streptococcus australis
TAGCTTACAGAACTGCTTGTGAAGCTCTAGAGGATGAGTTCAAGTAAATGTTGCACTTATTCTTGCAATTTATCATTTATCATAACAAAAGAATTGGAAGAAGTAATCTCTCATAATAAAGAGATAGCAAGAGATTATTATAGTTATCTTGAGCAGAATATGTATTGTTCTGAAGAGAATGAAGTAGATAAATATCTACAACAAATTCAAGATACTAATAATGAGGTTTTAGAGTTTACAATTTTAACACATGGTGATTGTAATTTTCGATGTAAATACTGCTATGAGCATTTTGAGAATATCGGAATGTCAGAAAAAACAGAGCTAGCAATTTTAAAATTTGCAGAGGAAAAGTTAAAAACAGGTGTTTATAGGTATTTAAGAATTTCTTGGTTCGGTGGAGAACCACTATTAGGATATGCAACTATTCAGCGATTATCTACAAAATTTTTAGAACTTTGTGATCAGTTTGATGTGATATATTCAGCTAGTATAACGACTAATGGATTTTTACTTACAAGTAAGAAATTTGAAGCGTTAGTATCTGATTATCATGTTTCAAGTTTTCAAATTACTCTTGATGGTGATTGTGAAAGTCATGATACACAACGAGTTTTAAAAAATAAAAAGGGGTCTTATCTTCGTATTTTAGAAAATTTGCATCGTATGAAAGAAACTCCTCTAAATTTCACTTGTGTACTTCGTTTCAATGTTTCTAAAGAAAATTACCATCACATGGAATTGTTTTTACTGAATGATGGCGAATTTTTTAAAGGTGATGATAGATTTTTAGTAATGTATCATAACATAGGAAATTGGGGTCAAGGTGACCGTTCTAGGGATGATTGTGTTACATTATTAAAAGATGATGCAAGTTATGAGTTGTCAATTAGAGCATTAAACTTAGGATACAAGTTATGTTCACCAAATATAGTTATTCATAATTCGTTTAGTTGCTACGCAAATCGATTAAATCATTATATGTTTAATGTTAAAGGTATTGTACAATCTTGCACAGTAGCCCTATACAATAAAGAGAATATCTTTGGAAATATCAATACTGGATTGATTAACCAGAATAAATTAAAGAACTGGAGTATTATGGTCAGAGATGATTGTAAAGGGTGTCCATTTGTTCTGGTATGTAAATCAGGCTTTTGTCCAATGGCCAAGCATATTACAAAATTAAATTCTGATTTTATATGTGAAAGTATGAAAGAGAGAATTAAAAAAAATCTAGCACTTTTTGCTTTATCCAAGTTATATGAAGATATTTTAGATGTGGACTAGAAAGGAGATCATATTTATGGTTGTCAAAAAAAATAATCAAATCCCTAAGAGACCTGAAAATGTGACTAATATTTGCAATTATTGTAAATAATGTTTCTAAATTACAGAGAGGTGTGCTAGCCTCTCTATTTTTTCCAGGAGAAACTTATGATTCATATCTTTAAATATCTTGATAAAAAAACAAAATACCTAACCATTATTGGGGCACTGGCAAATGGAGGTCTCGCTTTGGGGCAACCCTTGGTTGTTGCCAAAGCATTATCGATAGATCAAAATAACCTTACCTATTCTTCTATTTGGAAATTTGCCCTCTTTGGTTTTTCTGTCTATTTCGCTTTGTATAGTCTAATGTTATTTTGTAATCATGCAAATAATGTCTTTCGACG
>NZ_JAHZQQ010000108.1 GCF_019930045.1 Streptococcus australis
TTATGCTGTTTTTCGCAATTCTAGTATATCAGATGAACGTGTCTTTTGTGTTGCACTTCATTTTACAACAGGGCGATTAAGATTTTTAAAAAAAGTTTGCAAAAATACTTGCATTCTTTTTTTTTATGTGATACACTAAATAACGGTTTGAAAAAACTGCCTAAGACAGTAGGGGAGCTCGACTCATAAAGATCCTACCGAGGACAAAACGTATCATGTAAAAAGAAGCGTATTGTACTTTCGTGTCTAGGTTTGGGCGCGTTTTTCTTTTGGAAAAATTCCCCAAGCAAAATAATTACGGAGGTGAACACACTAATGAGTGAAGCAATTATTGCTAAGAAAGCGGAACTAGTTGACGTAGTAGCTGAGAAAATGAAAGCTGCTGCATCAATCGTCGTTGTGGACGCTCGTGGTTTGACAGTAGAACAAGATACAGTTCTTCGTCGTGAGCTTCGTGGAAGCGAAGTTGAGTACAAAGTTATTAAAAACTCAATCTTACGTCGTGCAGCTGAAAAAGCTGGTCTTGAAGATCTTGCATCTGTTTTTGTTGGACCATCTGCAGTAGCATTTTCTAACGAAGATGTTATCGCACCAGCGAAAATCTTGAACGACTTTTCTAAAAACGCTGACGCACTTGAAATCAAAGGTGGTGCAATCGAAGGCGCTGTCGCATCTAAAGAAGAGATTCTTGCTCTTGCAACTCTTCCAAACCGCGAAGGACTTCTTTCTATGCTCCTTTCTGTACTTCAAGCGCCAGTGCGCAACGTTGCTCTTGCAGTCAAAGCGGTTGCGGACAACAAAGAAGACGCAGCTTAATCCTAAGCTACGCAGCGTAGCCTAGCTACAAAAAATATAAATAAAAAAATTTAAAACTTATTTGGAGGAAATAACAATGGCATTGAACATTGAAAACATTATTGCTGAAATTAAAGAAGCTTCAATCCTTGAATTGAACGACCTTGTAAAAGCTATCGAAGAAGAATTTGGTGTAACTGCAGCTGCTCCTGTAGCTGTTGCTGCAGCTGGTGCTGCTGACGCTGGTGCTGCTAAAGATTCATTCGACGTTGAATTGACATCTGCAGGCGACAAGAAAGTCGGCGTTATCAAAGTTGTACGTGAAATCACAGGTCTTGGTCTTAAAGAAGCTAAAGAACTTGTTGATGGAGCACCAGCACTTGTTAAAGAAGGTGTTGCTACAGCTGAAGCTGAAGAAATCAAAGCTAAATTGGAAGAAGCTGGAGCTTCAGTTACTCTTAAATAATCGAGTTTCCAATCAAAATGAAAACCGAGGTTTAGTCCTCGGTTTTTTTGTTTACAATTTTGAAATTAGATCTATATTTGTACAGATTTACTTTTGTCCTATGTCGAGTGTATGACCCTTGTTATAATTTTCTTTAATGAAAAGCTATATTTCTAGATAGTATCTAAGTCTTATTGGAGTATATATAGCATTTTAACAATTTGAAATTATTAATAAGTAAAAGGAGAGTATTAATCTTTGTCTTTAGAATGATCGTTTACTTTCATAAAGATTCTGTCAATAATTTTGTGTAAACACTCAAGTAAAGTTGCGGAGTGTTAATCAAATAAGCTTTCAAGTGTG
>NZ_JAHZQQ010000011.1 GCF_019930045.1 Streptococcus australis
TTTAGCTTACAGAACTGCTTGTGAAGCTCTAGAGGATGAGTTCAAGTAAATGTTGCACTTATTCTTGCAATTTATCAAAAATAAACCCTTTCTATTTTCCCCATAAGCTATTTCAATGGCGATACATAATCATCTGGAAGTCTCCCTCTCCAATCAATCCACATTTGCTCAGCAAGTGGAATTAATCTTTCAAGCTCTTCATGAGTAAATAATTCTCTAGTTTCAGGTAAATCAATTAATGATGTAGGACTCTCTTCTATGAATCGTTTCTCACTAGCTTTCTTCTCTTCTTCCGTAGGTGGCCACCGATCGGTCTCAATCATGTAAAATATTTCGAGTAGTGATCTCTCTCCACTATCTAATAAGGCAAATAGCTCATTTGGTAATTCATAGACTACTAACCAAGAAGCCACAGTTCCCTCTTCTGAAACTAAATAATATTTATCCTCATTTTTCCAGATAGATTTCCCATATCCTTCAACTTCTTCAAACTGAATAACATCTTCCCATTCTAGGTTTGTTGGTTTCATTTGTATTCTCCTAGTGCAAGTTATTCTCTCAACCAGAATAACATAAAATCAGGCTTCTTTTTCTCTTCCTCAATAGGCAATGCCATCTTTTACCCATTTTCTATTTTCTAACTCCACATCAAAATAGAAATCCCTTCGACCAAATTTATCAAAACAATCCTCTTTAAGAGCCTCACAGACAATTCTCAGTTTCTCTTTACTTATCTCAGAAATATACATCATTGTATATCCTATAGGAGATTCAATTTTGTCAATTTTCTCACCTTCTAAATTATAAATCTCTAATTCTGAAGGAATATCAAATCCACTTGATGAGCCAAATATGCTGAAGATACGCTGATATTTAGGGCTAAAGCGAAGATGATGTAAATGATGAAAACCAATCTGGTGCTGCCCATTATGATTCCACTCTAGGGTACCTTCTAGTAGATTTTGTTGCCCTAATAATTTTCCTGCTAAACTAAAGTAGAAAATAATTTTGCTTACAAAGTTTTCACCACTATAGACCATCACAATGTTTTCAGCTTTATTATACTCTGCTTGAATGATATCTGGTAGTTCTATCTTTATTTCACTACCATCCCATCCCCATGTGACCATCCGTTCACTATAATCGATTCTCATCATCCTGCTCCTACTCTAACTCAGTGTATTGTTTGCTCAGTCATCAGGGACTGCACCTCCTCGACAAGTTTATCTATCACATTCTGTGTGATACGAATGTGATTGAATGATGACTCCCAATTCAGTATAGTTGACTTATATGCAGTAAAACTTCCATCAGTCAACAATTCTCCATTTGCTTTAAAACATAGCCATTTTTATGGTCAAATGTGATGATTGACCTTGTACCAGAAATTTTGATTTAACTTCCTTTTCTTATATCCCTTTTTGAATAAACTTGTAGAGTACTCATAATCTTTTAATTTGGTATTCCAAAATGATAGGACTACCTTAAAAATCAATGTTCTCATGTTCCACTATTATACCATATAAGCACTTTCCCCAAGATCCATCCTTCCATAAACCAACAAAAAAACACTGAATCATCAGTGTTTTCTTTTCTATTTCTGTCCCCTGCCGGAATCGAACCAGCAACTACTCCTTAGGAGGGAGTTGTTATATCCATTGAACTAAGGGGACCCTATAAAAAAAGAAGCGAGATCACTCCCGCCTCCTTGTTCGTCTTAACGACGGATTTCTTTAATACGAGCTGCTTTACCTTGCAATGCACGAAGGTAGTACAATTTCGCACGACGTACTTTACCGTAACGTACAACTTCAATCTTTTCTACACGTGGAGTGTGTACTGGGAATGTACGTTCAACACCGACACCGTTAGAGATTTTACGAACAGTGTACATTTCAGTGTGTCCTTGACCTTTACGAGCGATAACAACGCCTTCAAAGATCTGGATACGTTCACGAGATCCTTCGACAACTTTCGCGTGTACACGAACAGTGTCACCAGGACGGAATGCAGGGATATCAGTACGAAGTTGACCTTCAGTCAAGCTTTGGATTAATGGATTCATTTTATTCTCCTATCTTCGTCAATCTTGAGGGCTACTCCCCCAGCGGATAAACTGTATTTTTGTGCTTTCATTACGCACAAAGTTTATAATACCAAAAGAATGTTCGTTTGTAAAGGATTATTGCAACTTTTTCGCAACTTTTTGTCCACCATAGATAGACAAGGCTGGAAAGAGACGCGTAGCGACCAGACAGACTAGGAGAAAGGCTGGCCAATGCTGGAATCCAAAGACCTCACACCCGATCAAAATTGGACCAATGGTCGTTGAGGTTGCACCAGCAAAGACTGCAGCATAGCCCAAGGCGGCTACCAGATAAAACGGAAGTCCAAGGAAAGGAGCTAGCCAGACACCTAGACTTGCCCCGATAGAAAAGAGCGGGGTCACTTCTCCTCCCTTATAGCCTGCAGCAATGGTCGTTACCGTAAAAAGGAGCTTGAGGATCCAGTCTGCTCCAGTGATCAAGCTCTTGCCATCAGCTCCCGCAAAACTTTGGGAGATTAGATTGGTCCCCAGTCCTGTATAGCGACCTGTCCCAATCAGATACAAGAGGACACTTAGACCGAGACCAACCACTCCAATCCGCACATAGGGATTGGCAAAGGTCTTGGCAAAGCTAGTTTTTAACAGCCCCAAAAGATAGGCAAAGAGCTTACCTGTCATACCAAAGATCACTCCTAAGATCAGCAACTGCAAGACTACTAGAGGAGATAGGGAAAGCTTATCTGAAATGACCTGGGTGAACTTCTCTAGCCCCAAGGTATGAGAGGTCCAACTAGCGACAAAGGCTGCAATGGTCGCAGGATAGAGAGCCCGCCACTCCAGTCTCCCAACCACTAGGACCTCCATTGCAAAGAAGATAGCGGCTAGAGGCGTCTGAAAGAGGCCACCGAAGCCGGCTGCCATCCCAGTGACCAAATAGATCCGTGAAGCGTCTGGGCCAAGTTCCTCTCTTCGTAGAGCATGGGCCACTGTCCCACCAAGCTGGACCGCCACTCCTTCGCGACCAGCGGATCCACCAAAGAGATGCGTCATCCAGGTAGAGAGGATGGTCAAGGGGATCAAGCGCTTGGGAATGTTTTTCTCCCTTCCCTCACCCACTTCAAAGAGGAGCTCCATACCTTTTTGACTCTTGCCCCCATAGGTGCGATTGAGATAGGTGATTAAGATACCTGCTAGAGCCAGAAAGGGCAAGAGATAGAGGAGATAGTCTGTACGAACTTCTCCAATCCCGATCAAGACACGCCCAAAGAGGGTATCAATCACTCCAACGATTGCCCCGATTATAAGGGCATCTAGGGTATAAACAAAGGTTCTTTTACTCATCGTCATCTCAGCACCCTAGTCCGCATCTAACTGATCGGCTTGATAGCCTCTGGAGCGCTTCATCAAGTCCCGATAAGTGGCAAGGATGGTTTCTTCATAGCATTTTTCCTGGACCAAGCTGGCTACATTGGCTAAGACCTCTTCCTCTCTGGCCCGGTCCAAGACAGGGTTTTGATGGGTTTCTTTGTAACGAATGACGTCTTCCACACAGTGCATCCGGCGTTCTAATAGACGGACCAATTCTTTATCAATACTGTCAATCTCTTGGCGAATCTTTTCTAGTTCCATACACTGGCCTCCTTACTTTTTGCTACCCATTTTATCAAAAATTGGGCAATCTTACTAGCCCTATCCAGCTATTGAAGGTTTTCATCCATAAAAAAAGTGCTTGCCACATGCAAACACCTTACTTAGCTATGAATTAGCCGACTTTTGCTACGACTTCTTCTGCAAAAGCTTCTAATTTTTCAATATCTTCATCTTCAGCTGACAAGTCTACCTTGACGCACTCAGAACCTTTAACCGCACCAGTCGCTGCAAAGACACGATCAAAGTCATCAACTGCCTTACAGAACTCGTCGTAGAAGGTATCACCGGATCCGACAACACCGTAAATCTTACCATTCAAGTCAAGACCCGCTAAGTCTTCATAAAAGTCTACGATTTCGTCAGGAAGCTCACCATCACCGTAGGTATAGGTTGCTACGACTGCAATATCAGCTTCAAGAAAGTCCTCTGCGTCTACTGTTGTACATTCGTCGACTTCTACTTCGACACCAAGATCACGAAACTTATCTGCTACGATATCAGCAATCTCTTCTGTATTTCCTGTCATACTTGCAAAAACAATCTTTGCTAATGTCATAATTCCCTCCAAATAATAATCTTATGACATTATACCACTTTCGCGCGCATTTTGCATAGTCAAGTACTGAGAGCCTGGCATTGTTCGGAAATTGTCCACCTGAGGCTAGACAACCTTTTTCTTTTCCAAATGCCCTCCTTATGCTAAAATTGAAAGAGAATTAAATGAGGTACTATATGCAGATCACACAGGACATTTTAGAGAAAATCAACCACTACGATACCATAATCCTTCACCGCCATATGAATCCGGATCCTGACGCGATTGGAAGCCAGGTTGGTCTGAAAGAGATCATCCAGACCAACTTCCCAGACAAAAGAGTCCTAGCTACCGGCTATAACGAGCCGACACTTGCTTGGATGGCTAGCATGGATACTGTTACAGATGAGGACTATGCAGGTGCCTTGGTCATTGTCTGCGATACTGCCAACACTCCTCGCATCGATGACAAACGCTACACGAGTGGCGATTTTCTGATCAAGATCGACCACCATCCAAACGATGATGCCTACGGAGATCTCCTCTGGGTAGACACAGATTCAAGCTCTACGAGTGAGCTTATCACCCTCTTCGCTCTTGAACAACAGCTTGAGATTAGTCCAGAAGCAGCCCGTCTCCTCTATGCTGGTATTGTCGGAGACACTGGACGTTTTCTCTACCCTTCGACGACCAGCCGGACTTTCGAGATGGCTGCCCACCTTCGTAGCTTTGACTTTGATTTTGCAGGTCTTTCTCGTCAGATGGACAGCATGAGCTCCAAGATCGCCAAGCTTCAAGGCTATATCTATGATCATCTCGAAATCGATGAAAATGGAGCTAGTCGCGTAACCCTGACCCAGGAGCTCCTCAAACATTACCAAATCACAGATGCCGAGACTGCTGCGATCGTCTCAGCACCTGGTCGGATCGAAGACGTCAGCGTCTGGGCTATCTTTGTCGAGCAAGCTGACGGCCACTACCGCGTCCGTATGAGAAGTAAGGCTCTGGTGATCAATGAGATTGCCAAACGCCACGATGGTGGAGGTCACCCACTCGCCAGTGGAGCCAATTCTTATTCCTTAGAAGAAAACGAGCAAATCTATCGAGAACTACAGGAAGTTGCCAAGGCCAAATAGATAGTGAAAATCAAGCAAGCAGGTCAGTCGTTTCTAGTGGAGACGATTGGCCTTTTTTCATTTTACACAAAAACGAATGAATTTTAATAACATTTAGAAAAATGTGAACGATTTCTTAAATTTCCATTCCAGTTTGAGCTAATTTATGCTATAATAATCACAAAAAAAGGAGACGTTTTATGCATAAACATCGTATTTTTATCATCGTCGCAGCAGCTCTTACTGCCATTTCTACCTTTTTGCCATGGAGTACATTAAATGGTGGATCCTTCGGAAGTTATTCTTTCAGTGGAATTCAAGGTGAATTTGGATGGGTCATCGTTGTCCTAGCTATTGGTGCCATCGTTCTAGCTTGCCTTCCAAACATTGCTCCACCAATGAACAAGAATTTTTCTATTGGTGTCATTGCTATCGGTATTCTTGAAAGCTTAATTACGATCATCACTATGTTTAGAGTCTTTGGTGCTTCATCTCAATTCGGTGATGGCTTTTCTATTGGTTTTGGTTTGATTATTGCAGTCATTGCAAGTATTGCTATTGTGGTCACAGGACTCCTTGCTATGTCTGGTGGTAAAATCACTAAAGGGACATTCCAAGAACTTGCATCAACAAGTAGAGGATTCGCACAGTCTGTTGCATCATCTGTCCAATCACCACAACAACCGGGTCAACCTGGACAACAACAATGGCAACAACCGCAACAAGGGTTTGGTCAGCCTGCCCCAGGACAAGGATTCCAACAAGCGTCTCAACAAGGATTTGGTCAACCTGCTCCAGGACAAGGGTTCCAACAAGCGCCTCAACAAGGGTTTGGTCAACCTGGTCAACAACAATGGCAACAACCGCAACAAGGATTTGGTCAGCCTGCCCCAGGACAAGGGTTCCAACAAGCGCCTCAACAAGGGTTTGGTCAACCTGGACAACAACAATGGCAACAACCGCAACAAGGATTTGGTCAACCTGCTCCGGGACAAGGGTTCCAACAAGCGCCTCAACAACCTCAGCAAGGGTTCCAACAAGCGCCTCAACAAGGGTTCCAACAAGCGCCTCAACAGCCTCAACAAGGGTTCCAACAAGCGCCTCAACAAGCTTGGCAACCACAAGAGCAACAGCAACCTCAACAACCAGAACAGCCAACTACTGAACCTGGTCAAGAATAAAAAGATTTCTATTGATCTTACATGGCTAACTATTCCTTTCTAGGGTTGTTAGTCGGAGTGGGAAAGCTTACCTAACAGGATAGGCTTCTCCCACTTTTTTTCTTTATAAAATACGAAAAATTTGGTAAAAATCCTTGCCAAACTCATTTGTTTTTGATAAACTAACTTAGTAACAATCTATGGCTCGGAAAGAGACCATGGCAGAAAGGAATTATTGCAAAATGAAAAAAGATATCCATCCAGAATATCGCCCTGTTGTCTTCATGGACACTACTACTGGTTATAAGTTCCTTAGTGGTTCAACTAAGTACTCTAACGAGACTGTTGAATTCGAAGGTGAAACTTACCCATTGATCCGTGTTGAAATTTCATCAGACTCACACCCATTCTACACTGGACGTCAAAAGTTCACTCAAGCAGATGGACGTGTGGATCGTTTCAACAAAAAATACGGTCTCAAATAAGAAACCAATCAAAACCACTTCCACTTGGCAGTGGTTTTTTCTTGTCCTTGTCCGCACAAAAATACCGCTCCTTCAGACTTCCTGAAAGGGCGGTTTTTGTATTATTCGTAGTCGCCACCGGTAAAGTTAAAGTATTCTTCTAGGCTTTTTCCTGAAGCTGCGACGTCTTTTGCATCTTCTCCAATATAGCGAAGGTGCCAACTTTCCGGCATGTAGCCTGTGCTCGCTTCTTTTCCTTCTTGATAGCGGACGATAAAGCCATACTTAGCAGCATTCTTGAGCAACCATTTGCTTGCGCCTGCTTCTTGGACCAGATTGCCACTAGTATCGATGAGGTCAAATGCTAGACCTGTCTGGTGCTCACTATAGCCAGGACGAGCTGAGTAGCGATCTGCTGCAGCTGCTCCGTCTTGATTGACATAGCTTTGGTAGAGAACAACCTGGGTCTCATAACTGCGGAAACCACTGTATTGATCGCTGATAGCATAGCCTTCTGCCTGCATGGCTGCAATCAACTCGTGCAAGGCCGCAACAGCTGTCGGATCCTCACCTGGATTGTAGTCTGCAGCTAAGGGGTAGTGCTTGTTGGCGATGACGATATCCCCAGACTTTCCTTGAACACTGTAGTAAGAACCATTGAAAGAAACGCCTTTGTCTACTGTGACTTCGCCTGCCTTCTTCGTTGACTTGTCGCTATCATCAGATGAAGTTGCTTCAGAAGCACTGGTTTCTTTGCCGGCTGACGACTGAGCGACTTGCTTACTGGAAGCAGGCTCTTTTTGAGATGAGCTCTTTGATTCCTTTTGTTGGCCACAAGCACCTAGGCTCAACAGAACCAGGCCAGCAAGCGTCCATTTTGTCATGCTTAATTTCATCATAAACCTCCTAATTACCAGCCGTGACTGCAATAGCCGTAATCACGTAAGTATCCCCCACAGGTTTTAGGGTGTAGGTCTTGTCCTTGCTACTCTGGCTATCTTTTCGGCTGGTCACATAGTGTACAGTATATTCTTCGTGGGTTTTCACGATGATCATTCCGTTCTCTTCGGTAACGCTGAGAACGTTGAAAACACCTGGTGTATAGTAGTCGATTTCAGCCTTCTTGACGCCTCCACCTGTCGTCCACTCCACCATTTCCTTGTAGGCATCACTTGAAGTGTCATAGTACTTGGAGTAGGTGTTGGATCTACTTGAGACAGATGAGAAGATTTCTGTCCGGTAGTCTTGGAGGAAGGAGGTGATAGCAGTTTTCTTCTCTTCTGCCTTCTTGGCTTCTTCTTCCTTGGCTTTACGAGCTGTTTCTGCATCTTTCAATCGTTTAGCCACATCCTTAGAAAGCTTCAAGGTGATGACTTCATCGTCATCAGGAGTTTCACCGATTGTAACCTTGGTCTTTTCAGTTGTATAGCTCTCATTGTTGAGACTAAAGACTGCATGGACCTCGATTTCTTGATGGGCTACGACGTCGACTTCAAATAAAGTACTTGTGCCGACTTCCTTGCCATTCACGGCTACCTTGATATCCGTTGGATTGCTGACTTCCTCTGGGAATTCAATTTCCAGAAGTCGTTTCTCAGAATTGAAGGTCAAGTCCAGCTTATTCTTAGAAGCTTGAGCTGGATCTAGCTTGACCTCACTAGAAATCTTTCCAACTTCGGTCTTACCGTCCAGTTGCATGTCTCGTGGCGCAAAGTGAACCTTTCCAAGTTTGGTGGTTTGGTTCTTTTTGAGCACTGTCGACTCTTTTTCACTGGTCTTAAGCTTGGCATCATCCAGATTCGTAGTTGCTGTGACTTCAAGTGGATAGGTTGCGATGCGGTATTCTTGGAAGATACCGAATTTCTTATCCGCCTTCTCGATTCCAATCAGTAGATTCTGATTTTTGTCCTTGACGATCCCTGTTTTTGAAGACTGGGCGATATGATCTAATTCGTAAATGACATCGATCTTCTGAGCCGTCATGTAGTCAAGCAAGCCTTGAGCTTCTTCCTTGGTCCACTTGTCCTTGTCATTTGATAGGATGCTAGCCACTTCCCGGTAATCCTTTTGTTCAATGGCTGTGACCAATTTGTCTACTGTCACCTGTGGGCCCGTAGTTGTTGAGAAGTAATAGCCTAGTCCAGACAAGGCCAAGACCAACAAAGCCAAAATACTGAAGAAGAAAACTTTCTTTTTCTTGCCCTTTTTCTCTTTTTTGACTTTCTTTTCTTTCTTTTTCTTGCCTTTCTTGCCAGCTTCTTCTTGCTCTGGCGCTTCTACTGGCACTAGGGCTTCAACTGGCTGGGACAGACTTTCTGGAGCTTCTGATGGACTCTCCACTGGCGCGAAGACCTGTGTTGTTTGATTGGTCTCATCCAAGTGAATCGTTGGAGCAGGTCCTTCTACGATTTCAAAGTTCTGGCTACGAGCTGATTCAATCTCTTCTGGAAGTGGCGCACGTCCATAGAGGGCGAAGAAACGCTCTTCCCAGGCCTGTTGGAGTGGATTTACAACTGCTTCTACCACTTCCTGCTCTCCTAGCCCTGGCACTTCTGGCGCCACTTGGTCGATAGCTACTCCGGCAATTGATTTGATTGCCTTAAAATCAAAGCCGGAATCTCTTCCGGCAATGAATTCTTCAGGAGTAGGTTTGCGACCGATTACTTTTTCAAATAATTCTACCCATTTTTTGTTCATCGGTTTGTTCTCCTAAAACCTAAATTATTTTTATCCGATAGTTGTTGAACAAGATATTATGACCGTTTCCCTATCTGATTAGAAGAAGGAAGCGATATAGAAGGATACTTGTTCTAAAATGCGTCTGTCAATGATGCCAACAATGGTGAAGATGACAAGAATGACTGCTGTAGAAGCAAGGAGTAACAAGAATTTGTCAGCTTTGAATTTTGTTCTGTTCAAACCTTGGTAAACAGTATATAGCAAGCCCAAGAAATAGAGAACGAAGATCAAAGATAGAAGGAAGCTAAATCCTTCAAAGTACTTGACTAGAGAAAGGATCAAGACAATGAGGGATGCAGGCAAGGCATAGATAGACAAGCGAGCAAACTCATCAAATGAACGTTTGTAGGTGTATTCTTTATCTTGCAAGACAAGGTTACGAACCAAGAAACCAGTTAACTGAGTGGCGTAAAGTGTAAAGAAAGTTACAATGACAATCAACAAGTAAGCAGTAAATCCTACCTGAGCGTATGGGAAGGCACTCGCCACGAAGAATAGTGAGAGGCTAAGGATAAATGCTGTTAACACATAATGAAGGATACCATTCAAGATTTTTGGTTGATTTTCTACTGTTGGGCGAGCCAAAGCAGAAACGATCCATGACCAGAATCCTTTCATCGCTTGACCAAAAGCGTTTGGTTGAGCAGGTTGTACATAATAGGCTTGACCTGGTTGAGGTTGACCTGGATAAGGTGCTTGTTGGAAGCCTTGACCTGGAGCTTGCCCTGGAGCTGGTTGACCAAATCCTGGTTGTGGCTGTTGTTGAGGCGCTTGTTGGAAGCCGTTTGGTTGAGCACCAAAGACTGGTGCTTCTGGAGCAGCATTGAATTGTGGCGCTTCTTGAACTGGTGCTTCTGGCGCAGCAGTATATTGTGGCGCTTCTTGAACTGGTGCTTCAGGCGTAGCAGTATATTGTGGCGCTTCTTGCACAGGCGCTTCTGGTGCAGCAGCAAATTGTGGCGCCTCTTGAACTGGTGCCTCTGGCGCAGCAGTGAATTGTGGCGCTTCTTGAACTGGTGCCTCTGGTGCAGCAGCGAATTGTGGTGCTTCTTGTACTGGTGCTTCTGGTGCTGCAACGTACTGTGAAGTCACTTCTTCTGGTGCAGCTGGAGCAGCAACAAAGCCAGCGTTTACTTGGTCTGGAGCTACTGGAGCACCTACAAATTGTGAAGCTTCTTGGGCTACCTGTTCTTCTTGGAACTCACCTGCAGCCAACGCTTGAGCGATCTCTGCTTCAGTTGCTGAACGACCGTTCACAGCTTCAAAGTAATCAAGCCAATCCTGTTTGATCATAAAATAATCTCCTTATAAAACAAAATACAGATATATTATATAAAAATTTTAGCTAGAATTCAATGTTCTACCGGAATTCACAAGCTGGGCCATCCCAACTAGTCAAATGCATCCATGCCACCTTGGACGTTGGTTACATCATAGCCCGCTTCTTCCAAAAATTGACAGGCACGGGCTGAGCGCCGACCAGACTTGCAGATGACATAATAGGCTTGGTCTTTGTTCAGCTCTGAATAGCGTTCTGCCAATACTGATAAGGGAAGTAAGGTCACTTCGTCCAGATGAAGAGCATCGTACTCCTCTTGCTCGCGAACATCGACGACGTTAATTTCTCCTGCTTGGTACTTTGTAAAAAAGTCATTAAATGGAATTTCTTTCATGATTTCTCCTTTTTGTTGCCACTATGGCAAGGTTAGTATTTCATAGTTAAAATCAATGGATTCTAAAAAGTGGAATAGGTCTTGGGTTTTGATAAAGATCGTCTTTTCATTCGTGTTAGGATGGAAGGTCATGATTTCCTCTGACACAATGTCCTGATCAAAATAGACGAGAATATCCTTTTCTTCATTGTTTAACAAGCCAAATGGAGATACCGTCCCTGCTGGTAATTGCATTTTTTCTGCCAGAGATTCAGTTGAAGCCATGCGGATCCGATTGGCTCCTACTTGCTCTTTGAAGTCATCCATGTCCAAGAGTTTCTGGTCATCCATGATGAGCAGATAGTACTGGGTTTTCTTTTTATTGGTCAAAAACATGGTCTTTGTCCGGACCCCTTCGAGACCTTCAATATAGGAATCGGCCTGCTCGGTAGTCAATACTGGTGGATGCTCCACCACATCAAATTCAATCCCGAGCTCGTCCAATTTGGCTTTGACTTTTTGATATGCATCCATGGGAATTCCTCCTATTGGTGGTTATCACTCATTATTCTTTTTGTACTCTCTTAAAATCTGCTGGACCCGAGCCTGAAGAGCCGGCACCACTTCTGCCTCAAACCAGGGATTCTTGGCCATCCAGATCTGATTGCGGGGCGAAGGGTGGATCAGAGGGAAATAGTTGGGCAGGTAGTCCTTGTATCGGCTTACCCGCTCGGTCACCTTGCCACTGACTTTCTCATGGAGATAGTAAGCTTGGGCATACTGGCCGATCAAGAGAGTCAACTCGATATTCGGACACTCCTTAAGGAGCAGAGGGTGCCACTTTTCCGCAAAGTCCTTGCGAGGTGGCAGATCCCCTGACTTGCCATGCCCTGGGAAATAAAAGTCCATGGGAATGACCGCAAATAGACCCGAATGGTAAAAGGTCTCTTCATCGACTCCCAACCACTCCCTAAGACGGTCTCCACTCTTGTCCTTCCAATAGAGGCCGGCTTCTTGTGTTTTCAGTCCAGGTGCCTGTCCGATGATATTGATCCGAGCAGTCTTTGGTGCCGCAAACAAGGGCTCGATCCCTTTATCCGTATAGTTTTTGTTTTGTGGATCGGCCATAATGGCTTCTTTGATCCGCTCCAGTTGATCCATTTCTCCTCCTCTAAGCAAAAACTCAGCCAGCAAGTGCCGACTGAGTAGCATCTTATTTGATGAGTTCGTAGATGGCTTCTGCGTAGATTGCAGCTGCACGGTAGAGATCTTCTACATCCGCAAATTCATTGGCTTGGTGCATTGTGTTCACATAGTCTGGGAACATGGCACCGAAGGCAACCCCGCGTTTTAATAGACGACCAAAGGTTCCGCCACCGATTACTTGCTCATGACCTTTCAGTCCGGTTTGTTTTTCATAGACACGCAAAAGCGTTGAGACCAATTCATCTTCCATAGGAACATAGTGAGGGGTGTGGCCGTGGGCAGACAAGCTGACAGATGCCACTCCTTCTACTTTTTCAAGACCAGCTTTGATGGTTTCTGGATCTGTTCCTTTAGGGTAACGAATGTTCAAGGCAATGGTGTTATCTGAGCTGTTTTCGTCGAAGTTGAAGACACCCGCATTCATGCTGAGAGCCCCCATCTTTTCATCCGTGTGGGCAATGCCAAGCTTCTCACCAGCAAAGTCTTCGTGAAGAAGAGATGCTGACACCTGCAAGTAAGCTTTGGCATCTCCACCGAAGTCAAATTGGTTCAAGAAGAGAGCCAAGTAAGTTGCTCCATTGATCCCAGCTTCTGGAGTAGAGCCGTGGGCAGATTTCCCGATAATGGTGATCTTGTACTGGTCTTCATCTACTGTAGACACTTCATAACGAAGTTGGTGTTCATTGGCAAAGTCCTCCAAAAGACTAGCTAGATCAGGTAATTGACCAGAAACGACTGCAGTCGCTGACTCAGGCACCATGTTTTCACGAAGGCCACCGGTGAAGCTATGAAGATGCGCTTGACCTGTATTTTGACCACCGAAGTGAAGGTACTCAGTAATGTTTCCTTTTTCCCCGTTGATGATGGGGAACTCCGCATCTGGAGAGAAGCCAAAGTCTGGATCAGGAAGACCGACATGTTTGAAATAGAAATCCATATCGCCCCAGCCAGATTCTTCATCTGTACCGACCACGAAGCGCACGCGCTTAGAAACTGGCAATCCCAGATCCTTGATAATCTTCAAACCATAGTAACAAGCTACTGTAGGTCCCTTATCATCTGATGAACCACGCGCATAGAGCTTGCCATCGATAATCTCAGGTTTATAAGGGTCTGTATTCCAGCCACTACCTGCAGGCACCACGTCCATGTGGGCGAAGATCCCGAGCTCTTCTTCCCCTTGTCCAAAGGTGAAGTGACCAGCATAGTTGTCCACGTTGGTTGTTTCGTAGCCATCACGCTCAGCAATTTCCAAGAATTTCTCAAGAGCTTTGACGGGTCCAGGTCCATAAGGGTGAGTCGCATCCGCTTGGCTGTCATCCCGTTCTGAGTTGATTTCCAAGAGGCTGAAAAGGTCAGCCATCATTTCTTCGCGACGTTTTTCTACTTCTGCTTTAAAGTCAATTGTTGTCATGCATTCCTCCGTTATTTCGATTTAAATTGAATCCTCTAGAATCCCTTCAGCGACTGCCAAAGGATTCTAGAAAACCGGACTTGTATCGTACGAGACGAGGACCATCCGGTTCTTTCTGTTGTTATTAGCGTTTTTCGATGATTTCGTCTACTGGCAAGCGGTAGCTAGGTTCTACCTTCTCTGCTGCGTAACCGACTGTAATCAAGAGTTCTGGACGGAAACGCTCTTCGATTTCCAAGACTTCGTTGACTTTTGATTTGTCAAAGCCAAGGATGATGTTTGAGCCGATCCCTTGGTCCGTCAAGGCCAATACCAGGTTCATTGCGACCAATCCAGCATTCAATGCCAAGTAATCGCTAATCTGTTGTTCATTGTAGCGAGCATATTCTGCAGGTAGGTTTTGCATGAAGTATTGCAACTGCTCCTCTGAGAAGTTCTGGACCCCACCGACACGAGCAATCTTCCGAGCCCGACGTTGCAAATCGGTATCCGTAAAGAGAGCGATGGTCACAGGTGCTTCCATGACTTGGTCATAGTTCCCACCATAGGCTAGTTTAGCCAATTCCGCATTTTTCTGACGAACGACCACGAATTTTCATGGTTGGCTATTGTGCGCACTTGGTGCCAAGGTCGCAATTTCAATAGCTGTCCGCACATCTTTTGGATCGACCGGCTGGTCTGTGAAATGCTTGATCGCATGACGTTTTTTGTTGAGTTCTAGGAATTTCATAGTCAACTTCCTTTTCTAATTCTATTACCTCTATTTTAACACAAAATGAAAGAGCTTGCAGAGTTTTTTCATTGAGGACCCTGTTTCATTTTCCACTAGGCCACTCTCACTTCTACGGGTTCAGATTATTCCGACGCAGGACTTTCTTTTTCAAAGAACTGGCCACTAGAGTCTTGGATTTTGTTGATGATATCATCGTAGTGAGAATTTCTTTCTTCCTCATAGAGATTGTTAATTTCTTGATAGTTCAACGGATTTTCGACCTTGGGCTCTGGCTTGCGACTGAGGAAATCAAGAGTCCCTAGAAGAAGTAAGATTAGGATCACTAAAGAGGTCCAGCCAGTTTCCTTCTTAGGTAGCCGAACTCCCTTGGTCGAAAGAGATTTCCAACTTGGGGATTGAGGCAAGAGCTCATAGATTCTCTTTTGAGTCGGAAAGAGGGTCAACAATGCATACAAGGTCAGAAAGAGAAATGAAAAACTATGGACAGAAATCCAACTATACTTAATTTTCATCTTAAAGGCCTTATAACCAGCTCCCCCCATATACATTTCTAGGGCGAAGACGGCGATCATCAAAAGACAGAAAATCAGGAATTGGACTTTCCATAGTTTTCTTAATCCTAAAAACTCTTTTTTGAGCGCCTCTTCTTTGTCCTTAGCTTGGTCTACTTCTATCAGAGCTTGGGTGCTTGGTTTTACTTTACTATTGCTTTCAGTTGACCCTACTTTCGCTTCAACTGGTTCTACCTGTCTAGCAAAATAGGCCTCCGCTTCTCTGATGACTTTGCTAAGGTTTTCCTCCACCAGCAGATAAGGAAAACCATTGATCATCCAATTGTCTTTCTTATCTGGTTTATCTGGCTTCATAACACGAAGAGCAAAGTGTCGTCCAACCAAGCTAATTGAAAATATCGCATCATAATATTCAGATCGAACTGAAAAATCAATGCCATAAACAGTCTGATCCTCGGTCAGTTTTTTCGTTTCCATAAAGGAAACGTCCTTTGTAAACGTCGATCGGATTATCTCTTGTACTTGAGAAATATTCTCTTCAACGGTAGCAGGATCAAGGGGGAGTGTTAAAGCAGAAAACGTATCAGTGGAAGTATTCCCTTCTAGACTATCTTTAAACCAATCCAAGAAAGAAGTCATATTGGATACGGTTAGATCAATAGACTGATGGATTGGAAATGCTTGGTCATCTATACTAGAAGGCATGGGGTCTATCTCTTCAAGGACAAACTGCTGACCCGCTATCTCAAAGCTAAAAAAAGGTGGATAATGAGGCAACAAACAAGTAAAGACAACCCTAAAGGGTTCATTCTTTTCGAAGGGTCTTCTCCAGAAGTCTATTATTGCTATTCCCTCAAAGGTCGATTCTATCATTCTTTTAAGGAGGAAACGCTTTTTTAAGAGATTATCAGGAGTCAGTGTTTCAGAAAACATAAGGCCAGGTTGATCCAGATAAGCTTTGATCTTTCCAAAGCTATCCCTAAAACGATCTCGATCATACAAAAACTCCATTCCGAATCTTTCAGGCCCCCAAAGGAGTGATACATCGTTACCTTCAACCAACATATTTATTGTTGTCTTATATTCTTCAAGATGAATCTCAAGAATAAAAGTCGGACCATAAGCACTCCGGGCTGTCGTTTCTATGTCTACAATTTCGAAATGCTCACCAAAAACATGTTGAAGGGCTTGTCGGATATCATTTACCACAAGCTCTCTATGCTGATCAACAGTTAAACCCATTTCTTTATTACTTACCCCTTATGCGTTTTTATAGACTCAAGGAAAGCATTAACCTCCTTTAGATAGTCGTGTTGTTCAATCAAAGAAGTTAGAAGCTCGATGTTATGACCCCGATAGTTATCCTCGCGTCTCAGTTCTTCGTACATCTCAATAAAAGGAAGGCCCTTGTCCTTAGCATCTTGGAGCTCTGCTTCATAGTCATAGGCCACCTTCCGAAAGTGCAGGTTGGTCACCCCATCTGCCTCGACATCGATCAGAGCATACTGGGCCCTGTGATTTTGAATTGGTTCCCAGTCGAAATAAGGCATGCCAATAGTCCCCGGATTGAGGATCTGCTGACCCTGACTGCCATAGCGAAGCAACTGCTTGTGGACATGCCCGTAGATCGCCATATCTGTCTGGTCATCCAGCAGTTGGTCAAAGTTCTCCGTCGCATTTGCTGGACGCAAGTCTCCACCGTAATTCTTTTCTGGCAAATTGTGGGTCAGTGAAAAACGAATACCATTGATCTTCTTCTTCTCTACCAATGGAAGTGAACGAAGCCAATCGATCCGCTTAGGATCTAGTCCTTCCATGAGGTACTGAGTGAGACGAAGAAGCTGGATCTCCTGCGGATCCTCAAGTCCGTACTCGCCATCCAAAGCCTCTAAAACACAATCGTCCCAATTTCCACGAACAGCCACTGTAATCGGAATCGCATCCAGCAACTCAAAAAGGTCCTCTCTTCCAGGTCCCGGTAGCAAAATGTCACCTAAAAGCCAGTATTCCGTCGCACCTAGAGCACGCGCATCCGCAATTACTGCCTCCAGAGCTGTCGTATCTCCGTGGATATCAGATAAAATAGCGATTCGATGGTTCATAATAAACTCCTTATGATTGGTATGGTTCAGAATCCTCCGCCACTTCCATCAAGAGACTTGCTTCTTCCTGCTGTCCTTGATGAAGCTTGGTTTGCACTGCCTCTGCGACTGCTCGTGGAATGCCGACTGTGACGATCTCATCTACAGTGGCTTCCTTGATCTTGGTCAGTGACTTGAAGTGCTTCATCAGCAACTGCTTGCGTTTTGGTCCCAAACCTTCGATGCCATCCAGCTGAGAGGAGAAGGAATTCTTGGACCGGAGCTGGCGGTGGAAGGTGATGGCGAAACGGTGGACTTCATCCTGGATTCGTTGCAGGAGGAAAAATTCCTGCGAGGTCCGAGAGAGTTCGATGACTTGGAGAGGATCGCCGAAGAGTAATTCATGCGTTTGGTGCTTGTCATTCTTTTGCAGACCCGCAATAGGAATATCCAGCCCTAACTCGTCTTGGATCACTTGCTTAGCGATATTGACCTGGCCCTGACCCCCATCGATAACGATCAGATCTGGTGGCGTCAGGCCATCCCGCATGACACGGCTGTAGCGTCTGCGAATGACTTCCCGCATGCTGGCATAGTCATCTGGCCCGACGACGGTCTTAATCTTGTACTTGCGGTAGTCCTTTTTGCTTGGCTTCCCATTGATAAAGACCACCATGGCTGAGACCGGACTGGTCCCCATGATGTTAGAGTTGTCAAAAGACTCAATGCGCACAGGGGTTGGAATTTGCAGGAGTTTTCCAAGGTTTTCAATAGCACCTTGGGTCTTCTCCATGGATTTTTCAAGGAGATTGAACTTCTGCTCCAGACTGACACGCGCATTCTTGATGGCCAGATTGACCAACTGCTTCTTCTCCCCTCGCTGGGGCTTGAGGACCTTGGTATCCACTAGGGCTTTGACCGCTTCCTCATCGATGTCTTGAGGGATCAAGATTTCATTGGGGATCAGGTGGGATTTTTCCTGGTAAAACTGCCCTACATAGGTCAAGAAATCCTCGTCCGGATCATTGTAGTAAGGAAAAAGGTTGACGTCGCGCTCGATCAGCTTGCCCTGACGGACAAAGAAGACCTGCACACACATCCAGCCCTTGTCCACGTAGTAGCCAAAGACATCCCGGTTCTGCAAATCCTTAGCCATGACCCGCTGTTTGGTCCGCAGGGTCCCGATGGCCTGGATCAGATCGCGGTACTCGGCTGCCCGCTCGAATTCCATGTTTTGCGCAGCTGTATTCATCTTGAGCTTGAGCTCATCGATAATCTTATCGTCCTGTCCCTTGAGGAAATCAGAAACCTCCTGGGCCATGCCCTTGAAATAGGCCTCGTCCTTGTGGCAGACTGTGTGGGCCATGCATTGTCCTAAATGGTAGTAAAAGCAGACTTTGGAAGGCGGATTGGTACACTTGCGGAAAGGGAAAATTCGGTCCAAAAGCCTCTTGATCTCATTGGCCGCTCCCACATCCGGATAGGGGCCGAAATAGAGACTGCCATCCTTTTTGACCTGGCGCGTGATGATGAGGCGCGGATAGCGCTCATTAGTAATCTTGATGAAGGGATAGGACTTATCGTCCTTGAGCATGATATTGTACTTGGGCTTGTTCTCCTTGATGAGGTTGATCTCAAGAAGCAAGGCCTCAATATTGGACTCAGTGACGATAAACTCAAAATCCACAATCTCAGATACCAGTGCTTCCGTCTTAGTATCGTGGCTTCCTCTGAAATAGGACCGCACCCGATTGCGAAGATTCTTGGCCTTCCCCACATAGATGATGGTTCCGTTCTTGTCTTTGTGAATGTAACAGCCCGGACTCGTCGGCAAAAGCTCGAGCTTGGATTTAATCAAGTTATTCATACTCTCTATTATAGCAAAAAAGAGGGATATAAAATAATCCTTTCATGAATGGAAACAAACTATTATTTTACATAAGACAGTTAGATGTTTATAAAAAAATTGAATCTTTTATTCATTTAAGAGGATCAAAAACTTTTCGCTGTGAGAAAAATGCCTGAAACATAATTGTTTCAGGCATCGGAATTATTGAGACCTTAGGCTCAATAATTAGTCATGGAACTTCTTCGAAGTTCGCTGACGTCCGTACTCACCTAAGGAAAGTTTTTCAGAAGATTTTATCTTCAATTTGAGAGAGAGCTAAAACGATCCCTCTTGATATTAATAGCCCCTTAGGTAAGGAAGTAAGGACATAAGAGTTGTCCCAAGGACCAAGACCCAGAACCAGAAGGAATACATGCTTCTTTGGAAGACGCCTGGTGCTGGTCGGTTTTCTTGTATGTAGTGAAAAATAGCTTTTCTCTTTAAAATCAAGACGATGGTAAAGACGATGGTTCCACCTAAAAAGACTAGAATTTGAACCCACTCGGCCACATTCATATTGACATGCGTACCGAGGTAATGAAGCCCTTGAGAGAGGACCAGGTTGTTAAAGATATGGTAGAAAATAGCCCACCAGATCGAATACTCGAAGGTCAAGTAGCCAAAACCAAAGCCTATAATCGTCGCAAAGAACAACTGATCAAAATTGGCATGGAACATTCCAAAAGCCAAGGCTGTCATGATAATCGCAAAGACTTTTCCATACTTTTCTAAGGCTCTCAAGCCAGCCGCCCGGAATACCAATTCCTCCGTGATGGGACCGATCAGGGTCGCATAGAGCAAGAGACTCCAAGATTGGCTGAGTTGCTCAGACATATCCTCTTGAGGCTTGAAAAAGCCCAACGTTTCCATCATGTGGTCTAAGAGCTGAGATAAGGCACTAGAAGCCAATTGGGCAAACCCCAAGAAGGCAATGAACACTAAGAAAGTCTGCCAAGTCATCTTGCGTCCCTTTTGTCTCACATCTCCTTTAAAGAGTGATCCTTGCCGATAAAGGGCAAATAGGAGGACACCTATACTGACAGATATCAAGTAGCTAATCCCATTTCCATTGATGATTTTTTCTACATACTCCTGCTTCTCTGCCATCTCCAATCCATACCGTCCAAACATAAAGAGGGTAACGGCAAAGGTTGAAATGATACTGACAAAGACCATGACCAAGAGATAGAGGCAAACCATCCCTGAAAAGCTTCCCAAATCCTTTTTGGGATCTATAAATCGATTGAACTGTTTCATCCATTCACTCCACTAATCTACTGTTTTTCTTTTCCGACTCCACCCGTAGCACCATCCAAAAGCCCCTTCATACAAAACAAAGAAAATCAGAAAGGCATGTAGGAAATAGTCCTCCGGTAAAGCTAGAATAATCGGATCCCGATAAGGATCAAAGAGCCAGGTAGCATCTCCGACAAAGAGGACTTGGTGAAAGAGGGTAAAGAATTGATCAAAACCAATAAAGAGGGTCACTCCTCCTATGATAATCGGCAAGAGAACCATCCCACCAAATAAAGGGCGATAGAGGCCTGCGTAACCCTTACGCATCACTGTTCGAATAAATCGTATAGCTACTGGCAACAAGACCAAGAACAAGACCTGGGTCAGGTGAAAGAGGTATTTGACTGCTTGGAAATGATGAAGCCCATCTGGAGAGGATGGAAAATCCGGCATTTCCAGCTTCCAGGTAAAAGGACTGGTCAAATACTGCATAAGGATCTGAAAATTTTTCTGGATGACTGCAGGAGCCAAACCAGTCCTATTCTGGATTCGTAACCAGCTAATCTCCATGGGATAGATCAACCAGGCTACGAGAATGGTCCCTAAAATCACCGTTGCTAAGAGCCAGAGGACAAAGCCCGTTACATTTAACCGGTCACGCATCGAAATCCCACTCCGCTAAACTCGATAGGACGTGCGTTGGTGGCAAGGGCAGGTCTGGTACTTCTTCTGGCTTGGTAAAGCCAGTGGTCACCAGCAAAGTAGGGATGCCATTGTCAATCCCTGCTCGGATGTCGGTCAGGTAATTGTCACCCACCATGACCACTTCTTCGCGCTCTAGTCCCAGGTGAGCGATGGCCTTATCCATGATGATGGCATTGGGCTTCCCGATAAAGGTTGGCTTCACGCGCGTTGCCACTTCGATCAGGGCATTTAGAGCTCCTGCCCCTGGCATCATTCCCCGTTCTGTCGGGATATTGAGGTCTGGATTTGTCCCAATGAAATGGGCTCCCTTTTGAATAGCCAAGGTCGCGATGGAGAATTTCTCGTAGTCCACTTCCCAGTCGAGACCCACCACGACATAGGCTGGATTCACGGTATCTTCGACGAAGCCTGCTTCAGCAATAGCTTGTTTCAAGCCCACATCTCCAATGACATAGGCAGTTTTCCCAAGATTCATATCCACCATATAATCGATGGTTGCAAGCGTCGCTGTATAGATGGTATCCAGTGGCGTTTCGATATTGAACTGGCCTGCCAGCATTTCTTGGACCATTTCAGGCGTCCGGGTAGTATTGTTGGTCACAAAGAGATAGGGGATCTGACGCTCTTGCAATTGGTGGACAAAGGCTTCCCCAGCTGGGATCCGCTCCTTGCCCTTGTAGATGGTTCCGTCTAAATCAATTAAATAACCCTTATAAGTCATGGGATTCTTGGTCTCCTTTTTCACTTGCTTCCTCTGCTACTTTCTCCTGACCTTGAAACTGGCCTCCTGCTCCATACAGAAGCAAACAAGCCCCATATAAGGCAAATTGAAGGACCAGACCTAAGAAATTGATACTTGCTTTTCCAGCCTGAGTAAAGAGGAAGGAGGAAATCATCAAAATCACGATGGTCACCATTAAACCACCAATCTTAGCCTGATCAATGGTAATGGTATAGACGCCGGTTTCTTTTTTCTCATTGCTTTCTTTCTCGGCCTGGATAGGCTTCATGGTCTCAATGAAGTCTGTCATTAAGGTCGCTGCGAGGCTGATAGTCGTACTGAAGAGGACACCTTGGGAGAGCTTGTCAAAGAAGTTACTCCAGAAGCTTCCTGATTGACTGGTGATACTCAAAGAAAAAACGACAACAGGCAGGATAAAGGCCAAAATCAAATGAATCCAGACACGATACCAACGGACATCTTCCTTGAGAAAACGAAGAAAGACTTCAAAACTCAAACGATAGCGTACAAAACGAATCGCTTCCTCAATAAAGATATAAAAGGCTGCAACTAAGGTTAAGAAACCATCCCCCAATACATAGAGGGGATTTTTCTTACGACGAGCATAGGCAACAACCCGCCGTTGAACCTCCATCAAGTCTTCTTTTTTTTGTTTTAATCTTCGTTTTTCCATAATGTTTCCTTTTCTATTTCTTCCCAAGTGATGAGGGCTTGTGCGTGGATTTGGCCTTCCGATGAGATGAGATGATTGCTGACCATTCCTTCTCGCTCGACGCTAGAGGTGATCATGCCCCCAGGCAAGACCTCCTTGACATACTTGAGATGGACCCGTTTGGGGATATGCTGGCTTAGGAATTCTGCTCCCATCACTTCAAAGACCCAGTCCAAGTACTTGCTGTTGTTGACATGTCCGTTCATGTCCAAATCATAGAAACGCACATGGTAGTCCTGCTCCATAGCTCCATTCAGTTCTGGATAGCGTGGACCACGGCGGATCTTCTTCTCAAACGGTGACTCATATGGCTCTGTGATCTCTTCCGGTACGGATTGGACCTTACGACTGTCCCGATCCATCAAGACAAAGGTTGCCACCATCTCGACAATGGCTTCCCCCTTCTGGTCTCTAACGACAAAGGAACGGTAGCAAAAGAGACGATTGTGGGCCAGGGCCTGGGTCTCAATGGTAATCTGTTCATCAAAGACTGGTAGGCGGTGAACCGTGATGTCATAGTCGGTGATGATCCACACCAGATTGCGCTGTTCGAGCAGGTCCCTGTCACTGACACCCAGCTCCATCGACTGCATCCCCGAGACCTGCAAGGACAGGAGGATGAGCTGTGGCATCTTGATAAAACCATTCACATCGCTCATATCAAAAGGAACTTTCATGTCATACTGATAAATTTTAGCCATCGTTTACTCCAATATAAATTTCTCTGCTACGGTATCTCCAAGGAACAAACCTCTCTTGGTCATCCGAACTTGCTTGTCATCTGGAACCAAAAGTCCCTGCTCCGTTAGACTGGCCACCACTCGTCCATAGCGTTGGTCAAAGGAGACACCGAATTTTTCTTCAAAACGTGCCTTGGACACACCTGTCTTTTTCCGTAGACCGAGGAACAACTCCTCTTCCATCTTCTCTTCTAGTGTCAGGTGCTCCTCTGTGATTCGAGCCTTACCTGCTTCAACTGCCTCTAGATAATGCCGAATAGGTCCGTGATTCTTGTAGCGAATCCCGTCCACATAACCAGAAGCTCCTGCTCCTAGACCATAGTATTCTGCATTATCCCAGTAGACCAGATTGTGGCGACTTTCAAAGCCAGGCTTGGAGAAATTGGAAATCTCATAATGCTCAAAGCCTGCTTTTTCCAGCTCCTCAATGATGTACTCAAACATCTCTGCTTCCAGCTCTTCTTTTGGGAGAGGAAGCTTGCCCCGTCTCATGCGATTCATAAAGACCGTGTGGTTCTCTAAAATCAAGCTATAGAGACTCATATGGGGAATGTCCAGATCGATCGCCTTAGCGACATTTTCCTTGACCTGGTCCATGGTCTGACCCGGCAGAGCATAGATCAAGTCGATCGAAATATTGTCAAAGCCAGCCTGCTTGAGGTGGCGGATATTGTCATAGATATCCTGCTCCTGGTGGCTCCGCCCAATCTTCTTCAACATCTTATTATCAAAGGTTTGAACCCCCAGAGAGACCCGATTGACCTGAGAGTCCTTGAGGACTGCGATCTTATCCGGATCCAAATCTCCAGGATTGGCCTCGATGGTAAACTCCTCTACCTCCAATAGGTCCATGACCTTGGGCAATTCTGTCAAGAGATAGGCCAGTTGCTGGGCAGATAGAGCTGTCGGCGTCCCTCCACCGATGTAGAGAGTCCGAAGTTTGCCAATCTCATAGGACCGAGTCTCCTGGATCAGGTGTTCCAAATAGGCATCGACCGGCTGATTCTTGATAAAAACCTTCGAAAAGTCACAATAATAACAAATCTGGGTACAAAATGGAATATGCACATAGGCAGAGGACGGTTTAGCTTGCATAACCTTTATTATACCACATTTCGCACCAAAGCCCGAGTAGAAAAGAGAGGGTAAAGCAAGGATTTCCTTGACAAGAAGGAATGAAAGGAATAGAATAAAGCTAATCACATTCGGAGGTAAGGAGATATGAACAACTAAGTTTCGTTAAATAAGACACTTTATTTAGTGGACTGCTTGTTCTATCTCTTTTTGTGTGCCCTCTCGCCTATTGTCCAACTTTTTGTTGGCTATATTAGGTCTTTTTCTGCTTGGGTTCCACTTGAATACAGCTCTACTAAATAGGTAGAGCTGTTTTTTGTCCCAGTAGAAAGGAATCTTATGCTAAAACTATCCCACCTCACCATCCGCCATACAAAAGATTTACGTGATTTGGTTCGTGATCTGTCCCTAACCATTCATGAAGGAGAAAAAGTTGCCATTATTGGCGAAGAAGGAAATGGAAAATCTTCTTTACTTCAAGTCCTCATGTCCCCAAAATCCCCACCAGATTATCTGACCATAGAAGGCGAAATCACCACTTCTTTTCACTCCTATGCCTATATTCCCCAGACTTTGCCGGAAGCCTTGAAGGGAAAAACATTGGAAGAATATTTTTTTGGAGAAGACGAGCTAGACTATGCCACCCTCTACAGACTGGCTGATCAATTGCAGTTTGATAGCGACCGATTTGCAAGCGACCAAGCTATTGGAAGTCTATCTGGAGGAGAAGCCCTTAAAGTCCAACTGCTTCACGAACTTTGCCGTCCTCATGAATTGTTGTTTTTAGATGAACCTTCAAATGATCTGGATTTGGAAACCCTGGACTGGCTCCAGCAGATGATCCAAACGAGCCCCCAAACCATTCTATATATTTCCCATCATGAGGATTTTTTGACGCAAACGGCGGATATGATCATTCACCTAAGACAGATCAAACACCGCAAGGAGGCTGAAACCATTGTGGAGCACCTAGGCTATCAAGACTACAGTAGCCAGAGGGAGCAACAATTCAAACAACAGACTCAGCAAGCTGCCAATGATCAACGAACCTACAAGAAAACAATGGAGAAGCATCGTCGCGTCCGTCAGCAAGTTGAAACATCCTTACGAAACACTAAGGATAGCACTGCTGGACGTCTCCTGGCAAAGAAAATGAAGTCCCTCCTCTCACAAGAAAAGCGCTACGAGCGAGAATTCCAATCCATGACTTCCCAACCCTATGATGAGGAAATCATCAATCTGTATTTCCCTCCCCTCACTCCCTTGTCTCCTCAAAAACGAGTCCTTCTATTAGATCAGGAAGAGCTCGCAATTGGTGATCGGGTCCTGGTCAAGAACCTCTCCCTTACTCTTCTAGGGCAGGATAAAATAGGGATTATCGGTTCCAACGGTGTGGGGAAATCCACTTTCCTAAAAATGATATGGAAAAGTCTACAGAAGAATGAAAGTATCCGCACTGCCTATACGCCTCAAGATTACACTGAAGGCCTCCCTTTGACTCAGACACCCGTTCAATTCTTACAGCATACAGGCGATCGTGAAGAAATCAATACCATTCAATTGCATTTAGCCTCCCTTAACTTTACCTATTCTGAAATGCACCACCCTATCTCTGAGCTTTCTGGTGGTCAGCAAGGCAAACTCTTTCTCCTTCAATTAGTGCTCACAAGTCCCCAATTTCTACTCTTGGACGAGCCTACTCGCAATTTTTCCCCCACTTCCCAACCAGAAATTAGACGTCTATTCGCAGACTACCCAGGCGGACTTGTTACAGTCTCTCACGACCGGACCTTCCTCAAAGAAGTCTGCCAAAAAATCTATCGTCTGACGGAAAATGGTTTGGTAGAAATAGAGTCGCTCTAATGCAAAAAAAGATTGGCCAGAAAACCAATCTTTTAAATTGAAAATGAAGTCCTCTTAGAAACTTTCCTTAGGTGAGAACGGATGTCAGCGAACTTCATAGAAGTTCCATGACTTAGTTTTGAACCTAAGGTTTCAAAACTCCCGATTGAGGCTGGAACAAAAGTCCTAGCCTCTCAATTGTCTTTGCATTGTCGAGCAAGACGCAGTGGTTGAGTGGGCTCTACTACGCTGATTTCATCAGCTTTCATAGCCCTACTCAACTGTGCGGAGGTGGGACGACGAAATCGAATTCTAATGAATTACCGATTTCTGTCCCACTCTCACTTTTCTCACTTTGGAAAGTTTCAATAGAGGATTTGATAACTCTGAATTTGTTAGATTTGTATAAAAGAACAGTTCGTCACTGTTCTACAAGCTTGGTTTTGACCAATTATTTTATCTAATTTCCCCCTGCCTCTTGTCCCATTTCCTGGGTGCGTTTGTAGGCAGCTTCCACTCCTGCAATAATGTCGCCCCGTAAGCCAACTTGTTCTAGGCGGTTGACTCCTGCAATGGTAGAGCCACCTGGGCTACAAACTGCATCTCGCAAGCGGGCAGGGTGCTCGCCTGTCTCTAGGACCATTTGACTAGCGCCTTGGAAGGTCTGGGCCGCCATCAGCAAGGCTTGCTCTCGTGAAAGTCCTAAGCTAACTCCTGCATCTGCCATGGCTTCGATCATCTGATAGACAAAGGCTGGACCACAGCCTGCGACAGCCGTTGCAGGATCCATTAATGTTTCCTCGATTTCGTAGAGGGCCCCTGCTCCTGCTAAGAGCTGGTTGACCTGGGCTACTTGCTGGTCTGTCACTGCTTGGGAGCGAGCCAGACTGATGACCCCTTGACCAATGGCTACGGGCGTATTAGGCATGATGCGAATGAGCCCTACGCGGTCATTTTTAACCACATCAGCCATTTTGTCCAGCTCCAGGCCTGCAGCCATGGACACCAGCAAGAGATTGGAGCGTTGAGCCAAGATTCCTTGATACTCTTCTAAAAGAGGGCAAATCTGGTAGGGTTTGACTCCTAGGAAGATGACCTCTGCTTCTTTAATGGCCTGTTCAGGATCAGACGCTGTTCCCCCATACTGGCCGATAAATTCTTGCACTTTTTGAGGGGAGCGGTTGACCAAAAGCAGTTCTGTAGCTGCTACTTCTTTTGCGACCGCTTTGGCCAGACTGGCTCCCATATTTCCAAGACCGATAAATGCTACTTTCATGACTTACCTCACTTGACCATTTCCAGTAACCAGATACTTATAACTGGTCAGCTCACGCAAGCCCATGGGGCCACGCGCATGCAGTTTCTGGGTCGAGATCCCCATCTCACAACCTAGGCCAAACTCTCCGCCATCTGTGAAGCGGGTCGATGCATTGACATAAACGGCCGCCGAGTCTACCTGGTTGCTGAAGAATTCAATGGCTGTCGCATCTTCAGAGACAATGGCATCTGAATGGTGGGTACTGTGGGCTTCGATATGAGCAATGGCTTCTTCTACAGAAGGCACGACCTTCACGGCCATGACATAATCCAAAAATTCCGTATCAAAGTCAGTCTCAGAAGCTGGTGTCCCAGAAATGATTTGCTGGGCTTTAGCATCCAAGCGCATCTCCACTGGTACTGGAGATTCGTCTACTAAGGCTTTCTTCACGAGTGGCAGAAAGTCATCAGCAATAGCTTCATGCACCAAGAGAACTTCCATTGCATTACAGACGGATGGTCGGCTGGTCTTGGCATTCTGGATGATACTGAGAGCCTTGTCTAAATCTGCCGCTTGATCAACATAGACGTGAACAATCCCAGTCCCTGTCTCAATCACAGGGACAATTGCTTGCTCTACAACTGCCTGGATCAAGCCAGCTCCCCCACGTGGGATGAGAAGGTCTAAATCCCCCTTGGCCTTCATCATGACCAGACTGCTCTCCCGACTGGTATCTTCGACCAACTGGAGGACAGCAGGATCAATAGCGGTCGCTTGCAAACCTGTCTTTAAGGCGCTAACGATGGCATGGGCTGTCTGATAGGCATCCTTGCCACTGCGCAGGACAACAGCACTCCCACTTTTCAGGGCCAAGGCTGCTGCATCAGAGGTCACGTTTGGACGACTTTCATAGATAATCCCAATGACCCCCATGGCCACTCGTTTCTTCTGAATGACCAAACTGTTCTCCAGGGTCCGCTCCTCCAAGAGTTCTCCCACTGGATCGGGTAGGGCAGCCACTTGGAGAATCCCATCAGCCATGGCTTGAATGCGCTCTTCTGTCAAGAGCAGGCGATCCAGCATCACCTCCGAAATCCGGCCCCGAGCAGCGTCCATATCCAATTGATTAGCAGCCAAAATATCAGCTGTTGCGCCAACCAAGGCGGAGGCCATCGCTCTTAAGGCTTTATTTTTCTCATCACTTGTTGCAGTATTAATACTTTTTTTGGCCTGTTTAGCCAGGCGAATCTGATCGATCGTCTCCATCTAATCCCTCCTTTAAAATTCTGTAAATAAGAGTTCTACCTCAGGTGTGATGGTAATCCAATCATCCCGGTGAATGACGATGCCCTTTGGCTTTTGCCCATGGAGCAAATCCTTAATGGCTGCAGCCCCTAAGCGGGTACGCCCTTTCCCAATGACCTGTCCAGTCTCTGCATCATGAACCGTGATAATATCGGAGAAAGAGAAGGCTCCCTCAACCTTTACCACACCAGACACAAGGATACTCTTACCCTCTTCTTTGACAGCCTTAACCGCTCCTTGATCCAGCCATACAGACCCTTGGCTAGGGGCATAGAAGGCCAGCCATTGTTTCTGATTGCGCAAAAACTTGTCCTGAGCTGTAAAATAGCTGCCATCCTGAGTTTTCTCTGCCGCTTCTAGAAGAGCATCTTCTTTCAGGGACGAGCAAATGTAAACAGGTACACCTGATTCTGTGGCGATGGTGGCTGCTTTGATTTTTGTCAGCATGCCTCCTGTCCCATTACTTGAGCCTGCTCCACCGGCCATCTCGATAATGTCCTTGCTAATCGAATCGATCCGTTCCAAACGTTTGGCAGTCGGATCCTTTTGGGGATGTCCCGTGTAGAGACCATCGACATCCGTCAGCAAAACCAAGAGATCCGCCTGGACCATGGCTGCCACTTGAGCACTCAGGGTATCGTTGTCTCCGACCTTGAGTTCTTCAATCGAAACTGTATCGTTCTCATTGATAATCGGAATGGCCCCTCTTTGCAAGAGGACAGAAAGGGCCTGGTGGGCATTTTTATAGCGGCGTTGATCGACAAAGTCATCCTGGGTCAAGAGGACCTGGGCAGATACGATGTCGCGTACCAGTAGATTAGAGGTATATTCTTCTAACAGCAGACCTTGGCCAACTGCTGCAGAAGCCTGCTTGTCTGCAATCTTGGTCGGGCGTTTCTTGAAGCCCAGTGCACCAAATCCAGCTGCGATCGCACCCGAAGATACCAAAATCAATTCATGCCCTTGCTCATGCAAGAGAGCCAGTTGCTGGGTGATGGTCTTGACCTTGCTCCGAGACAAGCTCCCATCTTGATTGGTCAGGGAAGAGGTCCCTACCTTAAACACAATTCGCTTATTCTTCATCCATTCATTCTCCAGAGTATTCGATTGTAACATTATACCATGAAAGCCTTAAAAATTACTAAGAGCAGACCAGGAGCGCCGTTTCCCCACAAAAAAACGAGTTTGAACCACAAGAGGTAAACTCGTTTTGATGATTGAATGCTTATTCTTGACGGAGCTGCTCCAAGGTTTCTTGGAAAATCTCCGGTACCTCCACTGAAAACTCCATGACTTCTCCCGTCCGTGGATGGGTAAAGCCCAGTGTCTTGGCATGGAGGAACTGGCCATGGCCTTTCAAAGTCTTGCGAGGGCCATAGACTTCATCACCAGCGACCGGATGGCCAATGTAGGCCATGTGAACCCGAATCTGGTGGGTCCGGCCTGTCTCCAATTGCAGCTCGACCAAGCTATAATCCCCGAAACGCTCCAAAACATGGAAACGGGTCAGAGCTGGTTTTCCTTTGGCTGTCACAGCCTGTTTCTTGCGGTCCTTGTCACTCCGTCCAATCGGCGCCTCAATGACACCCCGATCGTTGGGAAGATTGCCGTGGACAATAGCCCAATACTTGCGCAAGGACTTCTTAGCCTTGAGCTCATCTGCTAAGGCTACATGGGCCGCGTCATTCTTGGCCACCATGAGAAGGCCAGAGGTGTCCTTGTCAATCCGATGGACAATCCCCGGACGAAGCTCACCATTGATCCCTGACAAGTCCTTGATGTGATACATAAGGGCATTGACTAAGGTCCCACTGGTATGACCGGCACTCGGATGGACCACCATGCCCTGGGGCTTGTTGACCACTGCGACATCCGCGTCTTGATAGACAATCTCTAAGGGAATATCTTCTGCCTCGTAGGTCACTTCTTCCACTTGAGGAACTTCGTAGCTGATAACATCCCCTTCTTTTACAGTATACTTAGCCTTTTTGACTTGACCGTTGACGAGGATTTTTCCTTCCTTGATCTGCTCATTGGCCAAGCCACGTGAGAGTTCAGTCAACTCTGAGACGGCCTTATCCAGTCGCGCTCCTGCGACTTCTACTCTAACTTCCATGGCTCTCCTCTCTCAATAGATAAATCAGTAGCAGTCCCACCCCAATGCTTAAATAGATATCTGCTACATTGAAGATGGCAAAATTCATAAAATCCAAGTGGAACATATCGACGACAAAGCCCTGACGGAGTCGGTCAATAAAGTTGCCAATACCACCAGAAATAATCAAGGTCAATCCCAACAAGAGCCAAATGGAGCCTTTGATATGACGATAGAGATAGACAAAGGCTGCCCCCATCGCTATCAGGGTAATGATGGTAAAGAACCACTGTTGGTTTTCTAACATGGAGAAGGCTGCTCCAGAGTTCTTGAGGTAGGTCAGACTGACCACTTTGGGGATGAAGCGACGCATACCCCCTAACGGGATCTCCTTGACGACATATCCCTTCACCGCTTGATCTAGGAGGATCAAGAGGAGGATACTAATAAAAATACTTACTTTTCTCTTCATTACCTACCTCTTCTCATCAAAGTAGGCTTCCATAACTTGGACAAACTTCTCAGCCACTGGTGAGAGATCCACCTCTTCCCGTTTGACATAGACCATTTTATTATTCAGATCATCGATTAAGGGGATTACCGTAATACCATTCACCGACTGGCTATCCAAGAAGCCAGACCCGGTCGCATAGGCATCGGTCCGCTCTAAGATCCCATTCAGGGTTGCGCGGTCCGTCACATTGAAGAGCTGGGAACTGCTACTCGTATCGACGAAGTTCTCCGAATAGTAGAGATACTCATCCTTTTCCTGGGTAAAGCGAACGGTCGGTAGGTGTGCCAAGTCCTCCATCACTAAGGATTCTTTCTTAGCTAATGGATGACCCTTACGCAAATAGATATGGGTCTGGAAAGGAATCAGGTCAACGACTTCCAAGCCCAGTTTATCCACCCGTTGCATGATCCCTTTGGTATTTTGCTTATTGAGGTAGATAATCCCCAATTCACTATGACCCTGAGCCACTTCATCAAGGATTTGAACCGTCGTTGACTCAAAGATCCGGAAATTTTTATTCTCAGGGTAAAGGACAGAGAATTGGGTAATCAAAGGAGGAAGGAAATCATAGTGCTGACTCGAGATCGAGAATTCCTTCTTTTCTTCCTCAGGATTGGCATACTGGTTTTGAAAAACATCAAAGCCCTTGACCAATTCTTGAGCCTTTTCATAAAATTCCATCCCGCGGCGGGTCAAGAAAGTCCCTGAACTAGTCCGACGGAAAATCTTAAAGCCCAGTTCCTTCTCCAAGTCTCTCACAGAGATGGACAGACTCGGCTGACTGACGTACATTTTTTCAGCTGCTTCACGAAAAGTACCACTATTGGCAATCGCGACAACATAGCGTAATTGTTGAATATTCATGTCTTCTTCCTTCTAACAATATCACTCCATTATACCATAATCTAGAGGATGAAAAAAGATAGGGACATCAATCGAGAGAGATCAAAAAAACTCCCTGATGAATCAGAGAGTTTTTGAATACAAATTATTTTGCGATTGGGTAAACAGAAACTTGTTTCTTATCGCGACCTTTGCGTTCGAAGCGTACTACGCCTTCAACTTTAGCGAACAAAGTATCGTCTCCACCACGTCCAACGTTCACACCTGGGTAGATGTGAGTACCGCGTTGACGGTAAAGGATAGATCCACCTGTTACAGTTTGTCCATCAGCTGCTTTAGCTCCAAGACGTTTAGCTTGTGAATCACGTCCGTTTGATGTAGAACCTCCACCTTTTTTGTGGGCGAAAAGTTGCAAGTTAGCAAGATTCAATTTCAACATAATTGTTTTCCTCCATGTTAGTTTTCTGTGATAACTCTTGTTTGGACGAACTCGGATGAGTTCTCCGATAAGTTTGCCATCCCTAAGAAAAATGATTCAAAGAATAGTTGGGTCATTTCTCTTTGATGAGGTGGAATGTCTGTCGGGATTGTGACCCGCATGAAGCCACCCTCTTCTTCGTTTAATTCTAGTTCCGGTTCATAGCCTGCAAATTTCTCAACTGAGTTGACAAAGTTAATGGCAAGCGTAGAAACCGATGCACACACGACATCTAAGCCGTATTCGCCACTTTCGGCGTGACCAGTAATTTCTGCACTCCTCAGCTCGCCATCTTCGGCTCGTTCAAAGACTGCTTGTATCATGTGTTCTCCTAAAAATTAAGCGTTGATTGCGTTGATGACAACTTTAGTGTAAGGTTGACGGTGACCTTGTTTACGGTGGCTACCTTTTTTAGGTTTGTACTTGTAAGTAACAACTTTCTTTTGTTTTCCTTGTTTTTCAACAGTTCCAACAACAGTAGCTCCTGAAACAAGTGGAGTTCCGACAACAGTGTTTTCACCACCAACAAGAACAACTTCGTTAAATGTAACTTCTTGACCAGCTTCAACGTTCAATTTTTCAACGTAGACTGCTTGACCAACTTCAACTTTAACTTGTTTTCCGCCAGTTTTAATGATTGCGTATGTGCTCATTATGCACCTCCTATGTATTTTTGGGTTTCCCCGTATTTTGTGAAGACTCGCCTAGCATCGTGGGACGAACCACTTAAGCTCAAAGGATGAGCAACGATGATCGAGCGGTTGCACAGGCATGTGCATAGTCAACTCTCTAAGTATATCACTTCTATCAGACAAAGACAAGTATTTTTGTCCCTTGAAAACGGATTTTCATCATTTAATGATAAAAATAGAGGAAAACAAGCGTTTTCCCCTTTTTCATCGATTGGTCTTGCTGATTCTTCAAGCAATCTCACTGGATCTTACAACAAATCCTCAATCAGCTCATCGACTTCATCCGCTTCCGCTTGAGGCGTGATCTCTGTCACGACGATACCTGCTACCGCACGCTCAACTAAAGCTTCCACATCCATACGTTGCTCATACTGCTCCGCATTTTTGAGTTTCGGATTGGTCTTTGGACGATCCGGTGCAAAGATGGTACAGCAATCTTCGAAAGGCTGGATGGAGATTTCAAAGGTATCAATGGCTTGGGCAATATCGATGATTTCCAATTTGTCCATGGTCACCACCGGACGGATAACCGGCGTATTGGTCACGGCATTGATAGCCTGCATGCTCTCCAATGTTTGACTGGCTACCTGACCAAGACTTTCCCCATTGATGATGACTAGGCCTCCACGGATTTGACGGATACGGTCTGTAATGCGCATCATAAAGCGACGGGTCAGGGTCATGAGATAAGCTTCCGGCGCCTTGGCTTTAATCTCTTCTTGGATCTCAGTAAAAGGTACTTCGATAAACTGGATATTGCCCCCAAACTTGGTCAATTTACGAGTTAAATCGTGGGCTTTTTTCAGCGCACCAGGACTGGTATAAGGAGGGCTAGCAAAGTGGACCGCCTCGATGTCCACACCACGCTTCAAGGCTAGGTAACCCGCTACTGGAGAATCAATCCCACCAGATAGCATGAGCATGCCTTTTCCAGAAGTTCCAACCGGCAGACCACCTGCTCCCTTAATGGTTTCATAAGAGATATAAGCTGCTTCTTCCCGGATCTCTACTTGGAGGTTGATATCCGGTTTTTTCATTTGGGCTTGGATACTTGGAAGAACTTCAAAGACAGCGCCACCCAAGGTTTGGTTGAGCTCACGGCTATCCAACTCAAAAGAATGGTCACTTCGTCTGCTAGAAATCTTGAAGGTCATCCCTTCTTGGTAAATGTCCTGAATGATCTCTTGAACGGCTAAAATCAAGGCTGGGACAGATTTCTCAATCTTGTAAACGGGTGAAAAGTTTTGAATCCCGAATACCTGTTTGAGGGATTCAGCCACCTGTTCATAATCCGTCCCATTTAGATAGGCATGGGCCCGGTCCCGATCGGCTGTCACTTTGACAGCTGGGTAAATGGACAAGACATCTGAGATATTATTACGCAATTTATTAATAAAGCGCATCCGGTTCTTTCCTTTAGTGGAAAGCTCTCCATAGCGGATCATAATTTCTGAATAAGTTAATGGCATAGTAACTTCCTTTTCTTTTCCTTAACGCACCTTTCGCGTCTTTTCATAGATCAGTTTGAACTTGGTCAAAAATTGCTCAACCTGACTCATGTCATTTTCGAGATCGAGGCTAAGGCGGACAGCTGTTTGCGCCAGAGCCTTATCGACTCCCATGGCAATCAAGGTTCCAGCTGGTTTGCCAGCCTTAGAAGAGCAGGCTGACGTCGTCGAGATATAAATCTCATACTCTTCGAAAGCGTGGACGATGACTTCTCCTCGCACTCCCTTGATACCAAAAGTCAAGATATGGGGTGCAAAGCCCTCATCTCCTGAGAAGACAGTCACATCTGGATAGTGGGCTAATTCTTCACGAATAACTTCCTTCAACTGATGGCACTTGCGTTCAAAGTCCTCTTGGCGCTCCATCGCCAAGCGCAAGGCCTTGGCGGTCGCTGCAATT
Organism: Streptococcus australis; assembly: GCF_019930045.1. GTDB lineage: Bacteria > Bacillota > Bacilli > Lactobacillales > Streptococcaceae > Streptococcus > Streptococcus australis_D. Next base: position 35,341 of record NZ_JAHZQQ010000011.1, read on the forward strand.
CCAGCTAAGTTCTCAGTCGTCGAACGAAGGTCCTTTTCTTGTCCGCCACCTGTTAAGAGGGGACTGATCTTTTTGCCTTCTTTGAGGTAGAGGAAGCCAACCCCACGAAGTCCATGGAACTTGTGACTGGAGAAGGTCGCTAGATCCACTCGTTCTGGTAGGTAGAGAGCGGTTGGAATCTTAGCCAACGCCTGAACCCCATCGACATGGAAGGTGATGGTCGGACGATCAGCTAAAAGCTCCGCAATGGCTTGAATAGGCTGAATAGAGCCTACTTCATTATTGACAGCCATGATCGACACAAGGGTTGTATCAGGGCGCAAGAGTTTTTCCAACTCTTCTACTTGGACAAAGCCACGCGCATCAACTGGAGCAATATCCACTTCAAATCCTTGACCTTGTAGCCAGAGGGCTGATTCCTTCACAGCCGGATGCTCAATAGCTGAGACAATGATGTGCTTTCCATAAGGAGCTTTTTCAAAAGCAACTCCCTTGATCGCCCAGTTGTCTCCTTCAGTTCCACCTGAGGTGAAATAGATTTCTTCTGCTTTCTTGCCTAGGAGGGAAGCAATCTGCTTACGAGATGCCTCCAAGATCCGAGTCGCTTGACTTCCCAGGTTGTGCAAGCTGGAGGGATTGCCCCAAATTTTGCTTGCGACTTCTGTGTAGGTAGCCAAGGCTTCTGGATAAGGTTTGGTTGTTGCTGAATTATCAAAGTAAATCATCTTCCACACTCTCCTAGTCAATTTTCAATCATCTTATTGTAACATTTCTAGGTTGGAGGGACAAGGATTTGGCAGGCTTCATTTTGTTCCTAGTTTCAGACAGAAAACTTGTAAATTTCTCAAAATAGCTTATGATGAAGATGGAGAGTTTTGTAAAACGCTTACAAGATCCCCTGTTGTTTTTTATGACCTACTCAAGTCCAGAACTGGAACGGATTGAAGTTACAAGGAGACAAGCATGAAACGACCGATCTATTTTTCCATTGCCCTAGCTGGAAGTCTTGCTATTGGAGGACTGCTCACTGTCCTACCACCACTTCCATTTGCCCTCCCTTCTGCCCGACTAGCCTGTCACGGTAAAGGACAGTGTGACCTACAACAGCCCTTGGAGAAGCCACCTTACTTTAGGGAAGATGAAGGCAGTCTCCGAGAAATGAGCCTTATCCAACCAATCCCTGGTGAATCCGATAGCCACATCGAATTCAATTGCTTGGTCGAATACAATGGCTGGTTCCGTCGTATTATCCGTGTCAAAGATGTAAAAGTGATTTCAAAAACCAAGGAATTCAAGGGTAAAATTGACTACTCTATCCCGGATCCAAACAAGATAGAGATTCAGGCGAATGGCCAGTTTATCTCTCCTAATGACTCCTCTAGTTTTAGTAACCATGAAATCATCAGCCAGCCTAGTCAAACAAACCAAGCAATTTCCGTCTCTGAAAAAGGACAGGCAAACTTTGAAACGTCCTCTGAAGCAAGCGAGACTCAAAGCGTCCAGTTTGAAAGCAATTTGAAATTTTAAAAACCTCTTTCATTTCTTCTTAGACATTTTCATAAAAATAACGTATAATGACTAAAGTGTTCACATAAAAGAACCAAATATGAAATGAAGAGGAAACAGGTTATGTCACAATACTCACGAAAAGAAAAACACCAAGACAGCAACAAACCATCAAGAAGCGAAAAAGTGAAACAGAGCCTTTCTTTATTCCAGATGATTGTCGCAACGATTGCTAGTCTTCTCGGGATTATCGTTACTTCCTTTACTATTTACAGTATCATGAAACCGACGACTAAGACAGAGGAGAAAAAAGATGGCTCCACTAGCGTTGTTGTTGTCCATGAAAAGGATGGATCTGCTACTGATTCAAGTGCTACGGGAACAGATACCAGTGCTAGCAACAGCCAGGCATCCGAAACAAGTTCTGAACAAACCGATTCATCACAAGCAGAAACCAGTGCCAGTGAGGCTCCTGCAGACACAACACCATCTGCTACTGATACCGAATCATCTGCTAACCAGTAAAAAAAGACCGTTTGGTATTTTTATTATAGAAAAGAGTACTTAAAAAACTTTCCTTAGGTGAGCACGGACGTCAGCGAACTTCGAGGAAGTTCCATGACTTAGTTTTGGACCTAATGTTCCAAAACTCCCGAGTGCTTGAAACATTATTGTTTCAAGCACTTTTCTCACAGCGGAAAGTTTTATAACTACATAAATGAATCAAACTATTAGACATCACTTTTTTTAAAAAAATTAACTAGTTATTTTATCAAAAAAAGTTTGTATGCATTCTAAAAAACAGTATAGTCTATTTTAAAAATATAGAAAAGCCTCTATCGGTCAGAAATCCTGACTGATAGAGGCTTGATTTTATTTGATGACTTCTTGTGTCTTCGCGTAGTTGGCTTCGACAGCTTCTTTTTCAGCTTTCCACCAGTCTTGGTTGTCTGTGTACCACTTGATGGTTTCTTCCAAACCTGCTTCGAAGTTGGTGAATTGTGGTTCCCAACCCAATTCTTCGCGCAATTTTGTTGAATCAATAGCGTAGCGCAAATCGTGACCAGCACGGTCTGTTACACGGTCGTAAGCATCTTTTGGTTGTCCCATTTTTTCAAGGATGAGCTCAAGCACTTCTTTGTTGTTCTTTTCACCATCGGCACCGATCAGGTAAGTTTCACCGATACGGCCTTTAGTGAGGATAGCCCAAACACCAGTTGAGTGGTCGTTAGTGTGGATCCAGTCACGGACGTTCTTCCCTTCACCATAAAGTTTTGGCTTGATGCCAGACAAGATATTGGTGATTTGACGTGGGATGAATTTTTCGATGTGTTGGTATGGTCCGTAGTTGTTTGAACAGTTAGAAATCGTTGCTTTGACACCAAATGAACGTACCCAAGCTTTCACAATCAAGTCTGAAGCAGCCTTGGTTGATGAATAAGGTGATGATGGGTTGTATTTGGTTTCAGCAGTGAATTTTTCACCAGGACCTTCCCCATGTCCAGGGAGATCTTCACGCAATGGAAGGTCTCCATACACTTCGTCTGTTGACACGTGGTGGAAACGAATATCGTATTTACGAGCAGCTTCCAAGAGTGTGTAGGTACCAATGAAGTTTGTATGGATAAATGGTGATGGGTCATTCAATGAATTGTCATTGTGGCTTTCAGCTGCATAGTGAACGATCGCATCAGCCTTAGCAGCCAGTTGGTCAACCAATGCTGCGTCAGCAATGTCACCCACAACCAATTCAACACGGTCCCCAAGGATTTCTTCGATGTTGGCACGGTTACCTGCGTAAGTGAGTTTGTCAAGGACAGTCACATGCACGTCTGGATGGTTGTTGTAGACATAGTGTACGAAATTTGAACCGATGAAACCAGCGCCACCGGTTACGATGATGTTTTTGTATTCAGTCATTTTTTCTCCAAATAGTTTTTAGTTTTGATTGTTCCTTTGGCTAGTGAGGGACGCCAGCAACCCTTCGGTTTCATGGCTAAATCCGGAGCCCATGTCTCCGGATTTCCCTACAAGATTCCCTACGACAATCTTGTTTCCACTAGGGCAGGAACAATCCTACCAAGCTCCTTGCAGTCGCAAAAATACTGTGCAAGGTTTATTTTTACAAATCTTCTGCTTTTAGGGGTTTGACGTCTTTGAGCAATGGGTGGTTCTTATCTGCTTCTGAGACTTCTGCTTCTTCCAAGTTTTCCCATTGGATGTCTAGGCTTGGGTCTGCATAGTTGACAAAAGCATATTTTGGCTTGAGCTCCAATGCCCAGTAGTCATTGACCAAATAGCTGTAGGCTACTTTGTCAGACAAAACTTGGAAACCATTGGCTACGCCACGAGGAACAAAAATCCCTTTAGAGGCATCGATCACAGTTTGATAGGTGTTCCCAAATGTTTCACCTTCACGAAGGTCTACCCAAGTGCCAATAACCTTTCCTTCATCTGCCACAGAAATGTACTTGTCCCAAGGTTCTGCATGCAGACCACGTAAGACATGCTTGCGCGAGAAAGAAACGTTATTTTGCAACTTGCCTTCGGCAAAGAAGCTTTCAGGGAAGCCAAGAGGAAGCATTTTTTCCTTTTGGAAGTTTTCCTTGAACCAACCACGGTTGTCCCCATGAACTGGAATATCAAACTCCATCAAACCTGGGATGGCTTCAATCTTGCGGGCTGCTAATTCTTTTCCGAAAAATTGTTCTGTCATTAAACTTCTCCAATCAAACGGAGCAAGTATTGTCCGTATTCATTTTTCTTAAGAGGTTGCGCCAATTCATGGACTTGTTCTTTGGTGATATAGCCCATGCGATAGGCGATTTCTTCAAGGTTGGCAACTTGGACGTTTTGCAAGCGTTGAACAGTCTCGATATATTGAGAAGCCTGCAAGAGACTTTCGTGAGTTCCCGTATCCAACCAAGCAAAGCCGCGGCCCATGAGCTCAACAGAGAGATCTCCACGCTCCAAATAAGCCTTGTTGACATCAGTGATTTCAAGCTCGCCACGAGGACTTGGTTTGATGTTTTTGGCAATTTCTACCACATCATTGTCATAGAAGTAAAGTCCAGTCACTGCAAAATTCGATTTTGGATGTTCTGGTTTTTCTTCGATAGAGATGGCGTTCATATCCGAATCAAACTCTACCACACCGAAGCGTTCTGGATCTTTGACTTGGTAACCAAAGACAGTCGCTCCTTTTTCTTTTGCTTCAGCCCGTTGCAACATCTTGGTTAAGCCATTTCCATGGAAGATATTATCTCCAAGAACGAGGGCAACATGATCGTCACCAATGAACTCTTCACCAATGATAAAGGCTTGTGCCAAGCCGTCTGGACTTGGTTGTTCTGCATAAGAGAGGGAAATACCAAGTTCAGAACCATCTCCAAGAAGCTCTTCAAAACGAGGAAGATCTTGCGGAGTTGAGATAATCAAGATTTCTTTGATCCCTGCCAACATAAGAGTTGACAATGGGTAGTAGATCATTGGTTTGTCATAAATGGGCATCAACTGTTTGGAAGCGGCACGGGTCAAAGGATACAAACGAGTCCCCGAACCACCGGCTAAAATAATACCTTTCATAATGTTAGGCCTTTCTACGTAGTCATTACCCTTATTTTATCATGTTTATATAAAAAAGTCACCTTGCATTTGTGTTGCAAGGTGATGACCGGAGATGAGAGTTGTAGAATTGTTAGCATTGGTCTTACTCATGATTCAAATAGATTACTGCTCCTTGACTGAGCCGTCTGAAAACCTTACCTTGTAGTAGAGCCCACTCAACCACTTCGTCTTGCTCGACAATCCAAAAAAAATTGAGAGGCTAGGACTTTTGTCCCAGCCTACTTCTTCACATACTGATCAACTGGATAATCTGCTGGATCCAAGCGCACCTTTCCTCCTGCCACTAGTTGGGCTAGATGCCAACCAATGAGGGGACCCGTTGTGAGGCCGGACGAACCTAGTCCACTAGCGACATAGAGGCCTGCTTGATCAGGAACAGCTCCCCAAAATGGTGAAAAGTCACTGGTGTAGGCCCGAGTACCCACGCGCTCGCCGACAACTGTCGCTTGAGCTAGTTCTGGATAGTAGGCCAAGGCTTCTGTTTCCATCTGATTTAGCAGAACTTGATCAACCGTCAGGTCAAAGCCCATCTCATTCTCATGGGTAGCGCCCATACTGATTTTGCCATTTTGGAAGGGAATGATATCCAACTCTCCTTCAGGCATGACCACGGGATAATCATCAGTAACTAAGTCTAGCTGATAATCCCGCAACTGTCCTTTTTGGGGACGGACATCGACTTGGTAGCCAAGTGGCTCGAGCACCTGACTCAGCCAGGCTCCTGTCGCTAGGATAACTTGGTCATAGCTTTCTCCTGCTATCTGATAGCCATGATCCGAGGCGGAAAGAGCAACCTCTTCCTTGATGACTCTTGCCCCACTTACCTTTAGAAGGGTTTCCGTTAGAAGGGCTCCCTCTACATGGGCCCCACCTGATGAATAAAGGAGATTCTCAAACCCTTGCAGACCTGGGAATTGCTGGGCCACTTCTTCTGTGGTCAAAATCGATAAGTCTCCGATTAAGGGAGATTCTTCCCGTCGACTCAGCGCCAACTGATAGAGTTCATCTAATTTCTCTTCCTTCTTCTTAAGGAGATAGACCCCTGTCTGCTGGTAAAAGTCTGTTTCGATTCCGTCCTTGGCCAGGTCCTCTACCAATTCTTGGTAAAAATCAGCTCCCAGACGAGCCAGACGATACCAGGCCTTATTCCGCCGTTTGGAAAACCAAGGGCTGATAATGCCTGCCGCTGCCTTAGTTGCTTGGCCGACTCCATGGTCATAGACGGTCAGATCCACTTGTGCTTCTTTGGATAAATAATAGGCGGCAGTAGACCCTACGATCCCTGCACCGATAATGGCAACTTTCATGATGGCCCCTTAGATATGGTAAAAAGGATTGGTACTGGCTTGACTGCCAATCACTTCAATCTCCCACGCTTCTTCAGCTTTCCACTGATTGAGCTTTTCTACTAGTTTCGAGACAAAGAGAACCTCGATATGGTGCCCTGGATCCAAGGCCAAGAGCCCATCGCTCAGCATGTCTTGAGCCGTGTGGTAGTAGATATCTCCTGTGATATAGACCTCAGCTCCTTTAGCGAGAGCATCCTTGTAAAAGGACTGGCCACTTCCTCCACAGATGGCGACACGCGCAACAACCCGATCCAAATCAGTCTGGTCATAACTGACCAAGCGCAAAGCATCTAGGCCAAAAGTTTCTTTGACCTTTTCAGCCAACTGACCAAAGGTTTGGGCGGACAGCTGACCGATGCGCCCGATTCCGAGTTCTTCTCCTGTTATACTGAGGGGCTCTGTATCTTCAATGTCCAAAAGTTGGCAGAACCAATCGTTGAGACCATCTGGGACAATGTCAATATTGGTATGGCTGACGTAGACTGCGATATCATGCTTGATCAAATCGATATAGATTTGATTTTGGGCCCGATCGGCTACCAAATCCTTGATGGGACGGAAAATGGGCGCGTGCTTGACGATGATCAAGTCCACCCCATGGGCGATAGCTTCTGCCACCGTCTGCTCGCGGATATCCAGAGCCACCATGACCTTTTGGATGTCTTTTTGTAGCGTGCCGACCTGTAGGCCACGGACATCTCCCTCCATGGAAAGCTCCTGAGGACAATAGGCTTCATAGCGTTTGATGACTTCACTTGCTAACATGTAGAACCTCCTTGATTTGTGCGATGCGCTCTTCTAACGATGCTCTGGCAGATTGATTATCAACTGGGACCTGCTCCAAGGCAAAGGCTAATTTCTCTACTTCCTTGGACCACTTTTGGACAAATGCTGGAGCTTGTTCCCGCATCAAATAGGGACCAAAACGCAGTTCCATAGCTGTCAACTCTTGAGAACCCTGTTCCACCACGAGGATCTCATAGAACTTCTCATTTTCTTCCAAGATGGCTTCATCGACAATACGGAAATTATGGTCTACTAACCAGCTCCGCAATTCATCCTCCCGATTATTGGGCTGGAGGACCAAGCGAGAGACATTGGCTAATTTATCAAGGCCTGCCGCTAGGATATCCGCAATCAAGCGTCCTCCCATACCAGCAATGGTGATACAGGAAATGCAGTCTGCTGGTTCAAAGGCAGCCAAACCATTGGCCAGGCGGACTTCAATCTTGTCCTCTAAGCCATTATCGGCGACATTTTGCAGGGCAGACTGATAGGGTCCCTCTACCACTTCACCAGCAATAGCAACCTCAATCTTACCTTCTTGTAAGAGGGCGATTGGCAGATAAGCATGGTCACTCCCCACATCCAACAGACGCGCTCCAGCTGGGACGAAGCTAGCCACCAAGTCCAAGCGATTTGATAATTTTGTAAATTCCATGTGCTTCTTTCTATACTTTTATTCCATCCTTTAGTATACCATGTTTGCACCATTAAAAAAAGGCGCAACGGCGCCTTGTCTATTATGGAAAGGTATTACTTTAGACTTTCCTTAGGTGAGTCCGGACGTCAGCGAACTTCTTCAAAGTTCCATGACTAAGTTTTGAGTCTAATGTCTCAAAACTTCTGGGCACATGAAACTTATACGTTTCATGTGCTATACTCACGGCGGAAACTCTCGCTATCATCCTCAACAAGCCGATATTAGACTTTAGTCAATTTCCTTATAGTCTACTTCCAAACCACGTTTGACAGCTGGGCGATTAGCAATTTTCTCTGTCCAAGCTTGCAAATGCTTGTATTCCTTTACATTTAGGAAAATTCCTGCACGGTCCCAGACCTTGTCTTGGGCTAGACGGCCATACCAAGACCAGATGGCGATATCAGCAATGGTGTAGTCATCCCCTGCAATATAAGGTTTGGTAGCCAATTCCTTGTCCAGTAGGTCCAATTGGCGTTTGGCTTCCATGGCAAAACGGTTGATGGCATACTCGATTCTTTCAGGCGCATAGTGGAAGAAATGGCCAAAGCCTCCACCTAAAAATGGCGCAGCCCCTGTCTGCCAGAAGAGCCAGTTGAGCACTTCTGTCCGTTTAGCTGGATCAGTCGGAATCAATTTGCCAAATTTCTCAGCTAGATACAAGAGAATATTGGCTGATTCAAAGACCCGAATGTCTTGGTCGCCTGATTGATCCAACATAGCTGGAATTTTCGAATTTGGATTGATGGCTACAAAGTCACTGCCAAATTGATCTCCCTCACCAATCTTGATGCGATAAGCGTCGTAGCCTGCATCCACTCCCAGCTCTTTCAATTCTTCCAGCATAATGGTCACCTTAATCCCATTTGGTGTTGGAAGGGTATAGAGTTGGAAAGGCTGATCCCCTTTTGGAAGAGTTTGTTCAAAGCGGGCACCTGCTGTTGGTTGGTTCAAGCCACCCCAGGCTCCTCCCATCTGGCTCGGTGCTTCCCATACTTCTGGTAATTGATAATCTGACATCTCTTTTCTCCTTTGTCTATGTTACTACTAGCATATCAAATCCTGCCTCTAGTTTCAAAAATCTGCTACACTAGCTTTACTTGACTTTTCTTGGCAAAATGATAGTATAGAAAAAATCCCCAATTGTCAAGTCAAGTGCAACAAAGTCATTCCTCTGATTAAGCGAGTGTTCTTCCAGCTGTTTGAGCT
>NZ_JAHZQQ010000109.1 GCF_019930045.1 Streptococcus australis
GCTAGCTCAAACAGCTGGAAGAACACTCGCTTAATCAGAGGAATGACTTTGTTGCACTTGACTTGACAATTGGGGATGAAAATCTTTTTACAAAAATTTTTCATAATTCCCTTGGAGCTTTTCGGAGCTCCATCCTCCTTTTTTATTTTTCTCTTCTATAGAAGTTAATTGTTTAGTAATGTTTCTAACGCTTCCTCAAACTTCTCTTGGTCTAAGTGATCGACAGCCACTCGGGTGACTTCTTGATCCTTGTCCACAAAGTAGATGCTAGGAATCGTTTGGACTTGCAGAGCATCTGCAGCAGATTGGTCGCGATCGTAATAGTAAGGGAAGGTAAAACCTTTATCCTTTATATACTGATCGGCGGACTCTTTAGTCTCCTTACCCTTTTCCATCATGTTCAGCATCACAAAATTGATCTTCTTTCCATATTTCTCATACATCTGCTGAATAATCGGAAGTTGCTGTTGGCAGTGCGGACACCAACTAGCCCACTCTACAACGAGCATCGGTTTCTCATACTGGTTGGAACTTTTCAGTTCTTGATCCTTCTGGTCCGTCATTTTAAATTCTGGTAGTTGTTGACCAACTAGTTCAAGAGCTGTATTCTCTCTACTACTCGCTGTCGTCGTTGCACTATCCAATGGACCTGAACTCTTGTTCCGAACAGGACTGTTGTAATACAACAAACCTATTCCAGACACTACTATGACTCCCACCGCTAGGAAGGGGAGCCACCATCTATCTCTTTTCATATATTCTCCTTGTTTCCCTCGTTAAAAATGTTCTCCGATACACTCTCATATGTACCTTTCTCCTTGGAGCTTCATTTTTTATCTATCTTGTCTAGCTCCCTTCGTAATGATTGATATAGTTCGAAATGAATACGAAATAATTCGACAAAAATATTACGTAGATTACAAGACAATGACACATTTTTAACATTCTATCACTTTTTTGTTATTTGTTCAACAAGTTTAGACGAATCTGTGTATTTTTTTTTTTAGTTTTTTATCTATTGAAACTCAACATACATTAAATCGTCTGACAATTGTCTATTTCCATTGTAATAGCGCCATTTCTGTACCTTCATTTAAATGTTCAAAGAATCATTTAAAATATATTTATTATACCATTCCGGTGGCAAAGCTCTTGCTTTTATATTTTTTCCCTTTTTAGTTTCTTTAGTTCATTTTTTTAATAAATTATATCGGTTTATAATACCATTTTTGTGGCTTTTTAGGTCTTTTTATCCAAGAAAAGGAACTTTTTTAAAAAAGTTTGTGAGAATTCTCCACTTTTTTCAACATTTTTCTACTTTCGTCCATTGTCCCGTCATAGGTTCTGATCTTTACTCGGAGAAAGGCCTGTTAGCCCCTTCTGACCAGGACTTGTCATCACTTGGCATGAACTTGATGTTCGGTATCAAAAAAGATCTAGGAATGATTCCTAGATCTGCGGCCAAACTCCTCGTTTGGAATTAGTCTTTTTTCTTCTTCAAGATATAGGGTAGTGTACAATAAGTTGTGTAAACACAAAAAGGAATAAATCCTGTATAGTAGAGTTGCAACACATTTACTAGA
>NZ_JAHZQQ010000110.1 GCF_019930045.1 Streptococcus australis
TTCTAGTAAATGTGTTGCAACTCTACTATACAGGATTTATTCCTTTTTGTGTTTACACAACTTATTGTACACTACCCCTTGCTTTCTCAATTCATATATTTTAACTATATCCTCATACATAATAAAAGCACCCCAAAAGTTAGATTTTTTCTGTCTAACTTTTGGGGTGCAGTTCAGAGTAGTCGATTTCTATCTATTTCCTTTATTTTTAACTTGAAATTTTCTAGCTTTTTTAAAACTTCCATTATTCTGTCTCGTAGATATATTTTTAGACCGCTGATCAACTTTATGTTCTTTTTTAAAATTATTCTGCATAACTTTCTGGTTCATTTTCTATTCCCTCACTTTCCTTAAATGGATTGTTAATAAATAACAAATAAAATCCTACTAATACCGTAAATATATTTATCGTTATTCCTAGAATATGTATATCCGAATAAAATTGAGGAACTATTAAGAATACAATTGAAAATAAAGCATATAAGCTTGAATTAGTAGAGTAGATTAACCCCATATTTTCATAGTTATATTCAGAATAAATCATTTTTTCAAACATATTACCAGATATACCAATAATTATAAAGGATAATCCAAATAGCAAAAGCTTAATCAATGGAATTGGTATTACAAATACTAAGAATAAAGAGAAGCCCGATACAATATAATCAATAAAGAAAAACTTTTTATATGATATTTTTATCCTAGGTGCCACAAAAGCACCTGTCAAATCTGCTAATCGTTGTACTGCCAATACCAACCCAAGATACTGAATGGGAATTCCTTCCGATACAAGATATAAGGGGGCTAAAGTTAAAAGTAGATCTGTTCCACCACTTAAAATTGACTCTGTAATTACAATAAAAGACGCAAATTTTGATTCTCGAAAAGCAGAAATTGTGTCCAAGAGTTGAAAAGTTGATTCACTTTCGCTTTCTATATTTTCAGACATACCATCTGACTTTTTTTTATCAGGTATATCTAACCTGATTTTCAACATAAAGTATATCGCAGCTACAAAAAATGGAATACTCATATTGAAAACAACAAAATAGGATAACACTCCTAACAGTAACGAGGCAAACAGGTTACTAATAATGTCTAACACATTTGAAGCCATATACTGAACATCTATAGATTTGTTTATCGTTTCTTCATCATTTTCTAATGTTTCTGGAACAATCTTCATTTGTAATGTGTTGAGTAGATTTGTTGATAAACTAAACAAAAAATTAAAAATATAAAGATAGAATACTTCAAAGCGATATCTTAAGCATAGAATAGTAATGAAAATTATAAAAAGTTGAAGAACTTGAAAAGTTACTAGCCAGACTTTATCTCTTTGGATTTTATTTGATAAATTGCAAGAATAAGTGCAACATTTACTTGAACTCATCCTCTAGAGCTTCACAAGCAGTTCTGTAAGCT
>NZ_JAHZQQ010000111.1 GCF_019930045.1 Streptococcus australis
GGTAGTGTACAATAAGTTGTGTAAACACAAAAAGGAATAAATCCTGTATAGTAGAGTTGCAACACATTTACTAGAAAGAGACTTATTCCTATGCCCCAGTTTACCACAGAATTGCTGAACTTCCTAGCACAAAAGAAAGATATCGATGAATTTTTCCGTTCTTCTCTTGAAACAGCCATGAATGACCTGCTTCAGGCTGAGTTGTCCGCTTTTTTGGGTTATGAGCCTTATGAGAAAGAGGGCTACAACACTGGCAATAGCCGCAACGGAAGCTATTCACGGCGGTTTGAAACTAAATATGGCACCGTTCAGTTGACTATCCCTCGAGACCGCAATGGGGACTTTAGTCCTGCTCTCCTACCAGCTTATGGGCGGCGGGATGATCACCTAGAAGCCATGGTCATCAAACTCTACCAAACAGGGGTAACAACGCGCGAAATCAGCGACATCATCGAGCGAATGTATGGTCATCACTATAGTCCTGCCACGATTTCCAACATCTCAAAGGCGACACAGGAAAATGTGGCGGCCTTTCATAAGCGAGCTCTGGAAGCCCACTACTCAATTTTGTATTTGGATGGGACTTATCTTCCTTTAAGACGTGGAACCGTCAGTAAGGAGTGTATCCATATTGCACTTGGCATCACAGCCGAGGGGCACAAAGCTGTTCTTGGATATGAGATTGCCCCAAATGAGAACAATGCTTCTTGGTCAGATCTGCTGGACAGGCTTCATAGTCAAGGACTGGAGCAGGTTTCGCTTGTGGTCACAGATGGCTTCAAGGGCTTGGACCAGGTTGTTAGTCAAGCTTACCCTTTAGCCAAGCAGCAGCGCTGCCTCATCCACATCAGTCGAAACTTAGCTAGTAAGGTGAAACAAAGTGATCGCGCCCTGATAGTGGAGCAGTTTAAGACTATCTATCGCTCTGCCAGCTTAGAAGAAGGCAAGCAGGTTTTAGAGGCTTTTATCACCGAGTGGAAAGCAACCTATCCAAAAGTGATGGCGCAGTTGGAACTGACGGAGAACCTCCTCACTTTTTACCGTTTTCCTCATCAGATTTGGACCAGTATTTACTCGACAAACCTCATTGAATCCTTAAACAAGGAGATCAAGCGACAAAGCAAAAAGAAGGTTCTTTTCCCTAATGAGGAGGCTCTAGACCGCTATTTGGTGACCTTGTTTGAAGACTATAATTTCAAACACAGCCAGCGAATTCATAAAGGATTTGCGTCTTGCGCTGACACACTTGAAAGCTTATTTGATTAACACTCCGCAACTTTACTTGAGTGTTTACACAAAATTATTGACAGAATC
>NZ_JAHZQQ010000112.1 GCF_019930045.1 Streptococcus australis
TGTGAATACTTACAGTTTACCCCAATGAAACGCTATGAGTTTTTTTGTTGCACTATATTTTACAATTTATCTTTTACAAATATTGATGAACAGATAGAGTTACTAAAATCAAGAAATCTAACATTTCTAAACGAAAGTTTAGCAAGACAATCTCTAACTAATTATGGATACTATGAAATAGTGAACGGATATAAGTATTTCACTATTGAATTAGACTCTGCAGAGGAAATCTATAAAGATGGCGAAACATTTGAACATATGCTCGCCCTCTATGAACTTGATAAAGATATTCGAAAAGGAATTATAGAAGCGACTATGGAGATTGAATTGTCACTACGAACGGCGATCGGATACGTTGTCGCAAAAGATATCGGAGTTGAAAAAGAACAATACCTGGATAGAAAAAATTATAATCAAGGTAAGAAGAATAAAAGAGGTTATGAGATTGATCAGCTCATTCATAAATTAAATAAAATTTACGATGATAACTCTGAACCTTATAAACATTACAGAGAAACTCACGGGCACATCCCACCATGGATTCTTTTAAAAGGTACTACTCTAGGAAACCTAGTAACAATGTGTAAGCTACTAAAACCTGCTCAGAAAGAGCAAGTCATTTCAACCTGCCTAACAATTCCTAAAGAATTTATAACAGAGGAAGTAAAAGCAACCTTTTCAGAAATTTTATACCTAGTTTTAGCATTTAGAAACCGTGCAGCCCATAGCGGGAGACTATTTAATTATCATTCTGAGAAATATTCAATCAGCTATAGAGAATTTTTCCACAAACGTATGGATATATCTGAAGCTGGTTATAGAAAAGGCGCAGGAAGAAATGATTTATACACCCTTTTTAACTCTCTTTCATGGTTTAAGAATGAAGATGCAGCATTTCATGCTGAATTTGCTTTATTCTATTCTCTCAAGGAGCATCTTAAAAAATTCCCTGATGACGATGCTATGTTTACAATAGAATCAGGAATGCCTTCTGATTATATCAATAAAAAAATAGCTAAATATTCTGAATAGACAATTTACTAAATATGTAAGCTCCATACACGATATATTTTTATTCCGTTATAATATGTCAATTAATCTCTTAGAATAGGAAATTGAGAGGTTCTCGTAACTTTTTTCGTAACCCCAATTGTCAAGTCAAGTGCAACAAAGTCATTCCTCTGATTAAGCGAGTGTTCTTCCAGCTGTTTGAGCTAGC
>NZ_JAHZQQ010000113.1 GCF_019930045.1 Streptococcus australis
TTTATGCTGTTTTTCGCAATTCTAGTATATCAGATGAACGTGTCTTTTGTGTTGCACTTCATTTTACAACAGGGCAACTATTTATAAATTAAAGTTCTTGCATAATCATATGGAATTACTTGCTTTAATCTAGTTTCAATCCAGGCTTTCTCTTCATGTGATTTATTACTAATTGTTTGAGCATTATCATTTTTAAATTTTAATAGAACTTTATTTAACACCTCCAACTCATCTTCATTTAATTCTGTTATTTCTTCATCACATGTTATAAACTCACCTTGCTCATTTGGAAATAAATGCCAACGAATTTTTTCTTCATCACTCAAAAGCCCATATAATATTTCAGACTTTTTAGGGACTGGTCCATAGTGGTCATGGATATAAGTCATACCAGTAATCGAAGTAGTATATTCATAAAAATACGAAAAATCTGAATAAAATAGCAATTTATTTAGTTTTGTTTTGGATAACATAGTAATATTATTTGCAAAAAATGAAATTACCTGAATCACTTTATTTATATTAAATTTATTGAAACCATTATTAATATTTTCTTTATCATCATCAAATAATGTTTGTACAATAGCTCTATCAGATTCGTTACTATTTTCTAATTCTTCAATTCTAGCTAAAAATTCTCTTTGAGTCTTTTCATCTAGTTCTTCTTTCACAGAATTGAAAAGTTCCAACATTTTTTTAGTATTATTTTTTAAATTTTTAATAAAATTACTATTAGTTTTTGTAGGAATAGCTCCATTTTCATATCTAGTCACAGTCGCTTGGCCTAATCCAGTTATTGTTGCAAATGCTCTTTGTGATAGACAAAAATATTTCCTTATACTCTTTATATCTTCACTAGAAATAATATCATTATTTTCTCTATAAATATTAAATGCTATATTAATTGCTTTATTATCTAGTTCGCGGTCAAAAACCTTATCATTTGTTTCTTCGTCGAATCTAAAGTCAGAAGTTACTTCAATTTCTTGACCTTTAACAGTGAATATTTCTGTATCTGTTTTTACAATAGTTTTCAATGTTTTTTCCTCCTATATCAATTTTACCAATTTTTGTATGGTAAAGAAAACGGTCCAGATGATGGTTTAAAAGATAGCACCTTACACTTTTTATCGTTTCCTATTTTTATTTTTGATAAATTGCAAGAATAAGTGCAACATTTACTTGAACTCATCCTCTAGAGCTTCACAAGCAGTTCTG
>NZ_JAHZQQ010000114.1 GCF_019930045.1 Streptococcus australis
TCCCCAATTGTCAAGTCAAGTGCAACAAAGTTGTTCCTCTGATTAAGCGAGTATCTTTCAAGCTGTTTGAGCTGACTCAAACAGCTTTTTTGCAGACTGATAGCCATGGATTCGTCTAGGCCTTTCATTGATAGCCTTTGTATAGTCCTCTAAAAGTGTCGGCTTTAGTTCTTTTAGTGAGACTCCCTTTGGAATGAACTCTCTTAATAATCCATTGAAATTCTCATTTGTACCTCGTTCATAAGATGAATAGGCATGTGCAAAATAAACATCTAATCCCTCTATTTTACTCAATGATGAAAATTCGTTTCCATTATCTGCAGTGATGGACTTAATGGGATAAAGTTTCATACACTCTAAGACTGCTTGATTGACATACTCTGCTTTCTTTTCGACAAGTTTCTTTGTGACAGCATAACGTGTTTGTCGCTCTACCAAGGTCAGAATAGAAGGTTCTCCTACTGTCTTTCCACCTAGAACAGAATCGATTTCCCAATCTCCAAAACGGGAGCGATTATTGATTTCTTCTGGCCTTTCTTCAATTGACTTTCCTAGATGTTTCTTGGTAGAGGGACGCTTGTTAAATTTCTTACGGATCCGCACTGCTCTTGGTAAATCAATAACCTTAATCTCTAACAAACCTTGATGGATATAGTTATAGAGCGTCTTGGTTGAAGGAACAACTGCATCTACATGTTGGAGCCTGTAGGTATGAACAAAGGTATCCACGCTATGCACCCTTGGTTTCTCTCTCATTGCTTTTGTGAATTTTGTCAGAAAGTCGTCCGATACACAATCCAGTTTCAGATAATAGCTGGCTTCTCTGGCCTGACGATAGCGGTTATGGGCCGCATCTGCATAATAGTGTTGATAATAGACCTTCTGTCCATTTACTTGTTTCACTTGTGTTATAGAACCTCGATTAATCTCACGAGTAATAGTAGAGCGATTTCTCCCCAGTCTACGAGCAATCTCAGCAGGTTTGAGTCCTACGCTTAAATAAGCTTCAATTTCTCCTCGCTCAGCATCAGATAAGTGTTTGTATGATTGATTTGTGGTAGAATAGTTTGTGGACATGTACATCTTCCTCTATACTGTTTTTTGCAACTCTAGTATATCAGATGAACATGTCTTTTGTGTTGCACTTCATTTTACAACAGGGC
>NZ_JAHZQQ010000115.1 GCF_019930045.1 Streptococcus australis
TAGCTCAAACAGCTGGAAGAACACTCGCTTAATCAGAGGAATGACTTTGTTGCACTTGACTTGACAATTGGGGAATGGTGAAAATTCATCTGATCCATGGAAAAATTTATTAGATTTTTTCAATAAGAACTCAGAATCCATTGGATTAATAACGTATATCGTTTCTTTACTTCTCATAATACTCATTTTTATAACTTTGACGATCTTTTTTATTCGAATGGATAAAGATTCGAATGTTATAAAATACTCAAAAGAAAGTCAAATGGGAACTATTGTAGAAGATTTCTCCAGATACTATGAAAATCAATTTAATAACAATACAAATTGCGAAAATTTTCAACTAGAAGACAAAAATATTCCTCTGTTTAAAATAGGTGTTACTCGTTTAAAAAATGAAATTGCTCTTCATATTCCTGCTTCTCTCTCGGGAACACAAGAGTCACAAAACACTTGTTTTAAAGATGAAAACAAAGTTGGTGAGGTAGTCCTCACTTGGAAAAATGAAAATAAATATAAATTTAATTTTAAAAAAATAGACTCCTGGACATTGATCAAAGTTGAAGATATGGAAGGAAACTCAATTTCTGAAGAGGAACTTAAAAATTTAAAAATACTTTTTGAAATACTTTTTGAGGGTGCAAATATATATTATTCAAATAATGGACTCTTTTTATCTACCATTACTTCTATCGTAAATTATATAAATAAAATTCAAAATAACTGGGTTAAATATCCATTGATAGGACTTTTTGTTCTAATGCTACTTGTTCTTTCTTTAGTTGTTATTTTTGTACTCTGTCTCTTGATAAGAATACATATGCTTTATGTTATCTTTCTAATCTATGCTTGTATTTCTATTTCATCATGGTTATTAAAGAATGTGAATGGGCTTTAACATCAAGCTCACAAGAAAGAATTAAAATACAATATCATTACTCCCCTTATCCAACATCGGAAAGATATCCTGAATAATCGCCTATTTATGAGACAAAGCTTCGCAAAAGTGATATTGTTTTTGATAAACAATTTGTGATTCTTTAAAATTACAAACATTTTAAATAGATTCTGTCAATAATTTTGTGTAAACACTCAAGTAAAGTTGCGGAGTGTTAATCAAATAAGCTTTCAAGTGTGTCA
>NZ_JAHZQQ010000116.1 GCF_019930045.1 Streptococcus australis
GCTTACAGAACTGCTTGTGAAGCTCTAGAGGATGAGTTCAAGTAAATGTTGCACTTATTCTTGCAATTTATCAATTAAATGACTTTCCATGAATTCATCAAGTCTCTTTTTCAATGCTATACTTATTATTTTATCTTTCTTTGCTTTACAAGATTCAATAATACTTTGTTGAAAATTTTCAAATTTTCGTTCTTTTTCTTTGTCATTATCAAATGGTAAGCATGACTTCACAACTGCTTCATCAACAAGTATCATCTCTACTTCATTAAATGGAAGAACAAAAATATTCTGTTCTTTGTAAACTTGAATACTACTTTCATCCATCCAGTCGTTGTCGATGATCCCAAATGCTATATTACCGTGTATAGGTTGTAAATCATTATAAGCTATTGTATGTTGAATAACCTGTTTATGTCCTTGAACTGGTTTTACAAAACAAAATTCACTAAATAATTTGGAATATATCTGATAGTCTAAGCTAGTTTTTGTTCCCTCACAAAATAGAATTGGCTTTCTTGTTCCAGATACTTCAGTTAATAAGGATAAAGGTATTTCTTGTATTTCTTCCAAAATCTCATAATCAAAATTATAAGGTGCCTCAAATTCCTTACACCAGACATAGGTTGCATTTGTTCTAGATTGAACAAAGTCCATATTATGTGAAGCAAAAATAAATTGACAATCAGGTCGCTCTGATATGAGCAAATCCCACAATTCATTATAAACAGCACCATTTAGAAATGTTTCTGGTTCATCAACGATAATATAGCTATTTTCTGGAGCTAGAAGGACATTACCAATATAAAACAATATACAACGTTCTCCATCACTAAGACCATTTATACTATATTTAGAGTTATTCTTTTCTACATTTACAATTATTTTTATAGGATCGATTTCAAAACTAATTTCTGGTTTAATTTTATTCCAAATTTTTTCCAATTTTTGCCATAAAGATAATGAAGAATCGTTTTGTCCTCTGTATTTATAAGTGGCCACAACCATAATATCTTTTACTAATAGTGTTATTAAGTTAGTAAAAGTATTTGAAAAATTTTCTTCCCCAATTGTCAAGTCAAGTGCAACAAAGTCATTCCTCTGATTAAGCGAGTGTTCTTCCAGCTGTTTGAGCTAGC
>NZ_JAHZQQ010000117.1 GCF_019930045.1 Streptococcus australis
CAAAAAAACTCATAGCGTTTCATTGGGGTAAACTGTAAGTATTCACACAAACAGAACCCGAGGAAAAACTATGAGCTACTGCCATCTTACCATAACCGACCGAATAAAGATAGAAACTTACTTGGATTTAGGTTTGAAACCTTGCCAAATTGCAAGTAAACTTGGCGTCCATAAGTCCACAATTTCAAGAGAGCTAAGTCGGTGCAAAAATAGTTACTCCGCAGCCTTAGCACAGGAACAGTACGACCACAGGGCCAAGCAAAAAGGTCGAAAATCTCGTTTGACACCAAAGTTAAAAAAGGAAATTGAGAAGGGGTTAAAAGCTTCTTGGTCACCTGAACAGATTTGTGGTCGCTATCAGCTTGAACAAAAGCCAATGGTAGCTTTTAAAACCATCTATAACTGGCTCTATGCTGGTTTGATTGATCTGGATTTAAGCGTCCTTCGTCGTAAAGGAAAGACTCGACAACCAAAAGAAACACGTGGGACATTTAGGATTGGCATGTCTATTGCCAAACGTCCTAAAGAAGTCAGGGATCGTGAGACCTTTGGTCACTGGGAGCTCGATACTATGGTGTCTTCCAGAGGCAAAAGTAAGGGCTGTTTAGCGACTTTTCTAGAGCGAAAAACTCGTTTTTACTTAGCTTTCAAGATACCAGACAGAACAGCCAAATCTATGTTTTCAGCCATCGAACAACTTTGTAAGCTATTTCCAAAAGAGGCTCTTAAAACCTTCACTTCAGACAGGGGGAAAGAGTTTGCCTGCTATCCTCTGGTAGAGAACTTAGGAATTCCCTTTTTCTTTGCGGACGCCTATTCTTCCTGGCAGAGAGGAAGCAATGAAAACTCAAATGGCTTACTAAGAGAATATTTCCCAAAGAAAACAGATTTAGCCGCTATTTCTGATGAGGCTTTGAACAATGCCTTATATGATATCAATCACCGACCACGAAAATGTTTAGCTTACAGAACTGCTTGTGAAGCTCTAGAGGATGAGTTCAAGTAAATGTTGCACTTATTCTTGCAATTTATC
>NZ_JAHZQQ010000118.1 GCF_019930045.1 Streptococcus australis
CAAATTAATAATAAGAAGGTCTACTACCAACACTATTATGCAGATGCTGCCCAAAATCGTTATCGTCAGGCCAGAAAGGCTAGTTATTATCTGAAACTGGATCACATTTCCGATGACTTTCTGGCAGAATTTACAGAAGCTATGAAAGAAAAATCAAGAGTGCATAGCGTTGATACCTTCGTTCACACCTATAAACTCCAACATGTAAACGAGATTGTTCCTTCTACCAAGACGCTCTATCACTATATCCATCAGGGTTTATTAGAGATTAAGACCATTGATCTACCTAGAGCTGTACGGATTCGGAAGAAGGTTACCAAGCGTCCTTCGACTAAGAAACATCTAGGAAAGTCAATTGAAGAAAGACCTGAGGAAATCAATAATCGTTCCCGCTTTGGTGATTGGGAAATCGACTCTGTTCTGGGGGGAAAGACCGTCGGAGAACCTTCTGTTCTGACCTTAGTCGAACGACAAACACGTTACGCTGTTACAAGGAAACTTATTGAGAAGAAGGCCGAGTATGTGAATCAAGCAGTATTGGAGTGTATGAAACATTATCCCATTCAGTCCATCACTGCGGACAATGGAAGTGAATTTTCATCCTTGAACGAGATAGAGGAATTGGATGTTTATTTTGCTCATGCCTATTCATCTTATGAACGAGGTACGAATGAGAATTTCAACGGATTGCTGAGAGAGTTTATTCCAAAGGGAGTTTCACTAAAAGATTTAGATCTAAAGCTTTTAGAAGACTACACCAAAGCTATCAACGAAAGACCAAGGCGAATTCATAACTATCAGTCCGCAAAAAAGCTGTTTGAGCTAGCTCAAACAGCTGGAAGAACACTCGCTTAATCAGAGGAATGACTTTGTTGCACTT